>NZ_JBHXCW010000096.1:0-27277 GCF_042725365.1 Lentzea sp. NPDC060358
GCACCGAATCCGTGCCGTTCACCCCGGACCCCGGGCTACGGCTTGGTCCGCCCGCTGGTCGCGAACCGCGCCGGCTCGGCCTGTGCGGACTCGGGCTGCGCGGACTGGAACCGCGCCGGTCCGGTGCGGGACCGCGGCGGCACGTCGGCGTCGCGGGCGCGCTGCCGGGCGATCACCCGGCGGCCCAGGTTGATCATCGGGATCTCGACCGCCTTGTAGAGCACGCTCGCCAGCACCAGTCCCGCCGCCGTGACCACGACCGCCTGGCCGAGGCCGGCCAGCCGCGGCCAGAAGAACCAGACGATCGTCGCGGCGATCGTCTGGACCAGGTACAGCGAGTACGAGCGCTCGCCGACGAACTGCATCGGCTTGGTGGACAGCACCGTCGTGGCCGGTCCCGGTGCGATCAGCGCGGTGAGCAGCACGGCCGTCGCCAGCGCGTACACCGGGATGACGAGCACGTGGCCGGGGATCCCGTTGATCCCGTCGAGGGCACCGGCGATCGGCTTCACGCTCAGGTGCACGCACGCGAATCCGATGCAGACGGTCACCTGCGCGAGCGGGTTCGTCAACGGGCGCAGCAGGGCGAAGCCGCGCGCGCTGTGCAGCGCGACGGCGAGCAGGACGCCGGTGAGGATCGAGAAGTAGTGCAGCGGCCAGCCGGGGTTGCTGTGGTCCGCGGTGAAGTTCACGGCCACGAGCGCGAGCAGCATGCCCAGGACGGCGGCACCGGCGCGGCGCCTGAGCACGACGGTGCCCAGCGCGATCGCCACCAGCGGCCAGACCAGGTAGAACTTCTGCTCGATGCCCAGCGACCACGACTGCCCGTAGGGGCTCGCGTCGGCGAACTCGTTGCTGAACGTCAGGAAGTACCTCAGCGCGGGACCGATGCCGTTGCTGGTGAACGTGCCGCAGAGGGCGGAACCGGCGGCCGTGACGAGCAGGACGACGAGGTAGACCGGCATGATCCGGAAACCCCGCCGCAGGTAGAACTCCTTCAGCGAGATCCGGCCGCTCCGGCGCTCCTCGCGCAGCATGAGCGTGGTGATGAGGAATCCGCTGAGGACGAAGAACATCTGCACACCGGCCCAGCCCTGGAGCCGGTCAGGACCGCCGTAGTGGAAGAAGACGACGAGGACCGCGGCGATCGCGCGCAGGCCGTCGAGAGCGGGAAAGCGGCGCAGCGCCAGGTAGTCGGCGTGCGTCAGCGAAGTCATGCAGGTACACCTCGGGGCAGAACGTCGGGGAACGGCGCCGGGGGAAACGCCGCGGTATCGGGGGATACGGATGTAAAGGTGCCGGGGTTCCCCGCCGAGTTGCCCGAACCAACATTTTCGTGTCTTTCGTCACGGTGTCAGCATTGGGGCAAAGGGGAAAGCGCGGACAACGGCGCGGCCGCCGCAACGCGCCATCCTTGCTGCGTAAGCGCTCCGCCGTGCACTTCCAGCCAGTACCCGCCGCCGGACGTGTGCGCGGTCGCGCCGCTGCGGATGTCCGTGACGTACGAGGACTCCGACTGCCACGACACGAAGTCGCCGCTCACGCGCGGGAAGACGATGCCCTCGGTCCTCGACGCGCCCTTGACCTCGGCGAGCTCGCGCGGGTCCGCCCAGCCCTCGCGCCAGCCGAGCAACGCGTCGCCCTGGGTCCACACGACCGTGCGGCCGTCGGAGGCGACGTTCCCGCCGGGCCTGGCCTTCTCGAGCTGCGCCGGCAGCGCGCCCTCGCCGCGGAACCTCCCGTCGCGCAGCCACAGCACCCCGCCGCCGAGGAACACCGGGTTCTCGCCCTGCCCGGCGACCCTGCCCTTCTTCCTGGCGAGGTCGTAGACGTGGACGTCCCCGCCGGCGGTCCACGCCGCCCTGCCGCCGAGCACCACGGCGCCCTCGGAGCCGATCTGCACGGGCGCCCCGTCGTTGCGCGAGTCCCACGCGTACGTCGCCCTGGTGCGGTCGGACGGGCCGCGGCTCGTGGAGAACGTGACCCAGCGGCCGTCGAACTCGACGCCGAAGAGCTGGGCGTCGTCCTTCACCGCCATGACCTGCTGGCGCTTCCCGTGGTCGCGCAGCACGAGCTCGGTCGTCCTGTTGCGCGTGGTCTTCACGAGCGTCACGTCGGCGTTCTCGTTCGCGCCGACGACGGTCACCTTCTCGTGCGGCCCGACCTCCGTGCCGGTGCGGGACAGTGCGTCCTTCCAGTCCTGCGGCAGGTCCGCGCCGCACGAGTCGAGCGTGCTGGGTGCGGTGTAGTCGGACGGCCGGTCGATCGGAACGGCGGCGACGCAGCCCGCGATGGCCGTGATCGCCGCCAGCGCGATGAGCGCTCGCATCAGTCTCCCAAGTAGTGATCACCTCGGTGACCAGGGAGACGCGCGGGGATCGCTCAGGTTGTCCAGGCAGGCAAGGCGTTCGCGGTGTGCGCGCCGAGACCGAGTCCGAGCGCGAGCCGGAGGTCCTCCTCGGTGTCCACGTCGCAGCGCAGCGACGGCCAGGGCCCGAGCAGCGCGACCGCGCCGGAGACCCGGTGGTGCCCCGCCGATCCGACGCCGAACCGCGGGCCGAGCTCACCGCCGGGCGCGGCGAGCAGCAGCGTCGTGCCGGTGCCCTGGCGGTCCGGGACGAACGCGCGGCGGTTCCGCGCGGCCTCGAGCGCGGCCTGCAGCTCGGCCGGCTTCAACGCGGGCAGGTCGGCCTGCAGCGCGCCGATCCGTCCGGACCGGAGCATGTGCGCGCCGTGCCGCAGTGCCGCGTTGAGCCCGGACTCCGCGGGCTCCGGCAGCGACTCGACACCGAGCGCCGCCATCTCGGCCGCCACCGCCGGGTCCGATGTGATCGTCACCACGCGACGGACGCCGGGCGTCGCGACGGCCGCGCTCACCGTGTCGAGCGCCAGCGCGAGCGCCAGCGCCGCGTGCGACACCGGATCTCCGCCGGTGGCGCTGGTCAGCCGGGTCTTCGCCCTGTCCAGGGTCTTGACCGGGACGACGAGGTCGACTTCATCCCTCACCTCGTCATACTCCACGATTCGCCGACTAGTGTGCTCCTGGGTCCCGGTTCCGGCAGGTGAGGAGAGTTCCACGTGGCCAAACGCGAGAAGGGCGGCTTCTGGGTGGGGGTCGCCGCGGTGATCGTCTACCCCATGTCGTTCGTGCTGGGCAGGCACCGCATCCTGCACGGCGAGCGCATCCCCCGCGAGGGAGCGGCGCTGCTCGTCATGAACCACATCTCGCACCTCGACCCGTGCTACGACGCGGTGTTCGTGCACCGCCGCTACCGGGTGCCGCACTTCCTGGCGAAGCACAGCCTGTTCACCGTCCCGGGCATGGGCTCGATCCTCAAGGGCGCGAACCAGATCCCGGTCTACCGCGGCACCTCGGACGCGCAGCAGAGCCTGCGCGCGGCGCACGAGGCGCTGGAGGCCGGCCAGGTGGTGGTGATCTACCCCGAGGGCACGATCACCAAGGACCCCGGCGGCTGGCCCGCGAACTCCCGCACCGGTGTGGCGCGGCTCGCGCTGCAGCACGACGGCCCGGTGATCCCGGTCGCCCGCTGGGGCACCCTCGACCTCTACAACCACTACCAGAAGAAGTTCCGGCCGTTCCCGCGCAAGACGATCACCCACTTCGTCGGCGAGCCGGTCGACCTCTCCGCCTACCGCGGCCGGGAGGAGACGCTCCCGCTGCTGCGCGAGGTCACGGACCTGCTGATGGGCCGGGTCAAGGACCACCTCGCCGAAGTGCGCGGGGAGCAGGCGCCCGAGGGCTTCTACGGACCGAGGAAGGCCTGAACACCATGGCGATCGAACGCGTGGCGGTGCTCGGCGCCGGTTCGTGGGGCACGACCTTCGCGAAGGTCATCGCGGACTCCGGTCCCGAGGTCGTGCTGTGGGCGCGGCGGCAGGAGGTCGCCTCGGCGATCACCGAGACCCGCGTGAACCACGACTACATGCCCGGCGTGGAGCTGCCCGCCAACCTCGTGGCGACCGCCGACCCGGCCAAGGCGCTCGACGGCGCCGACGCCGTGGTCCTCGCGGTGCCGTCGCAGACGCTGCGGGCGAACCTGTCGGAGTGGCGGGAGCTGCTGCCGGCCGGCGCGACGCTGGTGTCGCTGTCCAAGGGCGTCGAGCTCGGCACGCTCAAGCGGATGAGCGAGGTGATCCGCGAGGTCGCGGGCGTCGACGAGTCGCAGGTGGCCGTCGTGTCCGGACCCAACCTGGCCAAGGAGATCGCCGTCGGGCAGCCGACCGCGACGGTCATCGCGTGCACGGACCACGACCGCGCGGTCGACCTGCAGCACGCGTGCTCCAACTCCTACTTCCGCCCGTACACCAACACCGACGTCGTCGGCTGCGAGCTGGGCGGGGCGTGCAAGAACGTCATCGCGCTGGCGTGCGGCATGGCGGCGGGCATGGGCTACGGCGACAACACGATGGCGTCGATCATCACCCGCGGCCTCGCCGAGACCGCGCGGCTCGGTGCCGCGCTGGGAGCCGACCCGCTGACGTTCGCCGGCCTGGCCGGCCTGGGCGACCTGGTGGCGACCTGCGCGTCGCCGTTGTCGCGCAACCGGTCCTTCGGCGAGCGGCTCGGCAGGGGCGAGACCCTCGCGCAGGCGCAGGAGGCCACGCACGGGCAGGTCGCCGAGGGCGCGAAGTCGTGCTCGTCGATCCGCGAGCTCGCGGCGGCGCACGGCGTCGACATGCCGATCACCGACGGCGTCCACATGGTCTGCCACGACGGGCTGGGCGTGCACGAGCTCGGCGCCGCGCTGCTGGGCCGCGACCACAAGCACGAACGCCAGTGACCCCGGAGTTCGGCGACGGCACGCGGGTCGTGCACGCGTTCGCGGGCGAGGCGGGCGACCCGTTCGGCGCGCAGCCGGTGTTCGCCTCCGCCTACCACCTGGGCGGCCAGGACTACTACGGCCGCGCGGGCAACCCGACGTGGCGGGCGCTCGAGTCCGCGCTCGGCGCGCTGGAGGGTGGCGAGTGCGTCGTCTTCCCGTCCGGCATGGCGGCGATCTCCACGCTGCTGCGGACCGTGCTGTCCACCGGGGACACCCTGGTCATTCCCTCCGACGGGTACTTCCTCACCCGCAAGTTCGTGTCCGAAATGGACGTGACCGTGCGCGAGGTGCCCACGGCGGGCCCGTACCCGTCCCTCGACGGGGTGAAGCTGGTCCTGCTGGAGACGCCCTCGAACCCCGGCCTGGACGTGTGCGGCATCGCGGACCTGGCCGAGCGGGCGCACGCCGCCGGGGCGTTGCTGGCCGTGGACAACACGACCGCGACACCGCTCGGCCAGCGCCCGATCGAGCTGGGCGCGGACGTCGTGGTGGCCTCGGACACCAAGGCCGTCGCGGGGCACAGCGACGTCCTCTTCGGACACGTGACGCTGGCGTCGCCCGAGCTGGCGGGGCGGCTGCGGGACGCGCGGACGCTCAACGGCGCGATCCCCGGCCCGTTCGAGACCTGGCTCGCGTTGCGCGGCCTGGGAACCCTCGACCTGCGCCTGGCGCGGCAGGCGGAGAACGCGGCCGCGATCCACGCGCTGCTGAAGGGCAGGATCGAGGGCCTGCGCTGGCCCGGTGCACCGGAGGACCCCGCGCACCCGGTGGCGGCACGGCAGATGCGGCGGTTCAACGGCGTGCTGACGTTCGTGCTTGAGGACAAGGCGGCCGTGGACGAGTTCCTGGCGCGCTCGCGGCTCGTGTCGGCGGCGACGTCGTTCGGCGGCCTGCACTCGACGGCCGACCGGCGCGCGCAGTTCGGCGACCCGGTGCCCGAAGGACTGGTGCGCTTCTCGGCCGGCTGCGAGGACACTCGAGACCTGGTCGCGGACGTGTCCCAAGCCTTGGGACTGGATTGACGGGGGGTCCCGGGTTCGGGACCCTCTGCTGCATGTCCTTCAACACGTGTTGCTGTTGTACCCGGCGATAGTCCCGCGTCCTCTTTTCGCGCATTCGCCTGGTTAGGACCTGCTCCCGATGTTCGCCGTTCCCGAGAACACCTTCGTTCTGCCGGAAAACTCCGCCCTCCTGCACCCCGTCCGGGTGGCCCTGTCGTGGGCGGCCGACCGCGACAGGTGGAAGCACCTGCTGCGCTACGACCACGAGGAGCGGTTCTCGGCGCTGGTCGACAAGACCGACGACCAGGAGATCTGGCTGATGAGCTGGCTCCCCGGCCAGACCGCCTCGCTGCACGACCACGACACGACCTCCGGCGCGTTCACCGTCGTGAGCGGCGTCCTGACCGAGGTCGTGACCACTCGCATCCAGGTCGTGCACACCCTGCACACCGGCCAGTCCCGCGTGTGGGGCCCCGGCTACGTGCACCAGGTGCGCAACGACGGCGCGGACCCGGCCGTGTCGATCCACGTGTACCGCCACGGCACGCGGTCCATGACCAGCTACCGCTACGACCCGGTCAGCGGCCCCGTCCGCTGACGTGCGGCGGAACCGCCCGGTCCGTCTCGTGCGGCACGGGCGCGCCCCACGTCCGGACGAGCGGGAGGTGCCCGCCCCACACCAGGTTCGCCTCGAGGTCCTCCGGCTCCTCGCCGGGCCCGCCCGCGCGCACCTTCACGCTCGCCTCGGTGAGGTCGATCTCCAGCGCGACCGTGGCCGCGAGCTCCTTCTTGGACGGACTGCGGGCGTAGTCCCAGCTGCCCGGCGTGACGTGCTCGACGATGACCTTCAACGCGTGCTCGGGGTCGTCGGCGATCTTCGCGGTGCCGTGGACGATCGCCGAGCGGTAGTTCATCGAGTGGTGGAACACCGACCGCGAGTAGACGACGCCGTCGACCAGGGTGACGGCGACGCACACCGGCTTGCCCTCGATCATGCTCCGGATGGACCGCGCCCCCGTGGACCCGTGCAGGAAGATGCGGTCGCCGTCGCGCCCGTACGCGGTGGGCACGAGGAACGGCGCCCCGTCGACCTCCACGGCCAGGTGGCAGACGAGACCGGCGTCGAGGATGTCGTAGAGCACCTGGCGGTCTTGCACGGCTCGGTTCTTGCCGCGCTTGACGGTGCTGCGTTCGGTGGGGGAGAGCTGCACGTCAGAGGTCATGACCATCACTGTGGCGCGGGAAGTGGCATCATTGAAGCGCCATTTTCCATCGATTCGAGAAGGCCACTTTGGCTGAGACCGCACTGCCCGTGGCCCTCGACCGCGAGGCCTCCGAACCCCTCGCCGTCCAACTGGCCGACGCCCTGCGCTCCGCCGCCTCCGAGGGCAGGCTCCGCTCCGGCGACCGGCTGCCGTCCACGCGCGCGCTGGCCGACTCGCTCGGAGTCTCCCGCACGGTCACCGCTGCCGCCTATGAGCAGTTGCACGCCGAGGGCTGGATCGCGGGCCGCCACGGTTCCGGCACCTACGTCACCACGACCCCGCCCGGACCGCTGCGCACACGCTCGCGCAAGCCCGTCGTCCCCGCGATCACCGACTTCGTCGACCTCGGCACCGGTGCGCCGTGGGCGAGCGGGCTCGACCGGGCGGCCTGGCGCAGGGCGTGGCGGGCCGCGGCCGACGCGCCGCCGTTGTCGCGTCCCGAACGCGCGGGGCTGCCCGAGTACCGGGAGGCCATCGCCGAGCACCTGCTGCGCCACCGCGGCCTCGCCGTGAACGCCGACCCGGTCCTCGCCACCGGCGGCACCACGGCCGTGCTGACCGAGATCGCGGTGGCCGTGCTGGAGCGCGGTGCCGCCGTGGCCGTCGAGGAGCCCGGCTACCAGCGGGCCGTGGGCGTGTTCAAGGCCAACGGCCTCAAGGTCGTGCAGGCCGCCGTCGACGAGGAGGGGCTCCTGCCGGACGCGGTCCCGGCCGGGGTGAAGGCCGTCTACTGCTCGCCGGCGCACCAGTACCCGCTGGGCGGGCGCATGTCGGCCGCGCGCCGGGTCGCGCTCGTCGAACGGGCCCGGCGCGACGGCTGGCTCGTCATCGAGGACGACTACGACGGCGAGCTGCGCTACGACGTCGCGCCGCTGCCGTCGCTGGCCGCACTCGCCCCGGACGTCGTGGTCCACCTCGGCACCACGAGCAAGATCCTCACGCCGACCCTGGGCGCGGGCTGGATGGTCGCGCCCGAGCACATCGCCACGACGGTCCTCGAGCACCGCGACCTCACCGGCACCAGCCCGGCCGCCGCAGGGCAGCGGGTGGTCGTCGAACTGGCCCGCACCGGCGACCTCGGCCGTCACCTGCGCAAGCTGCGCCGGGAGCTGTCGGACCGGCGCGCGCTCATCACCGGCACGTTCGCCGCCGCCGGCATCGAGGTGCTGGGCGACGACGCGGGCGCGCACGTCGTGGTGCTGCTCGACAACGCCGGCCGGGAGCGCGACCTCATGCGGCAGGCGCTCGAACGCGGCCTGCGGGTCGACGGCCTGGCCCGCCACTACGTGCACCGGGCCAAGCTGCACGGGCTCGTCGTCGGGTACAGCGCGTGTTCACGGGATCAGCTGGTCAGCGCTCTGCCCGTGCTGACCGAACTGCTGAGCGGTCACAATCGCCCAAACGGGTAGGGTCCCCGCCATGACGCAGCGCAAGACGAGGGTGGCCGTGGTGTTCGGCGGCCGCAGCTCCGAGCACGAGGTCTCCTGCCAGTCCGCCAAGAGCGTCCTCCCCCACCTGGACCCGGACCGGTTCGAGGTGGTGCCCGTCGGCATCACGCCGCAGGGGCAGTGGGCGCTCGGCACGGACCCGACCGCGCTCGAGTCGGAGCCGGGCACCCTCCCGACGCTGCGCGACATGGCCGTCACGGCGGTCGAGCCCGGCCAGGCGCTCGCGGGCGTCGACGTCGTCTTCCCGCTGCTGCACGGCGCGTGGGGCGAGGACGGCACGATCCAGGGCCTGCTCGAGCTCGGCGGCCTCCCGTACGTCGGCCCCGGCGTGTTCGCGAGCGCCGCCGTCATGGACAAGGTCTTCGCCAAGAAGCTGCTGCAGGCGGAGGGGATCGACGTCGGCCGGTTCGTCGCGCTCGACCGCGCCGCCACCACGCTCACCCTCGACGAGCGCGAGCACCTCGGGCTGCCGGTGTTCGTGAAGCCGTCGCGCGCCGGGTCGTCCGTCGGCATCTCGAAGGTGAAGGACTGGGCCGACCTCGACGAGGCGATCTTCGAGGCGCGCCGGCACGACCCGAAGGTCATCATCGAGGCCGCCGTGCCGAACCCCCGCGAGATCGAGCTCGCGGTACTCGAGTTCCCGGACGGCCGCGTCGAGGCCTCCCTGCCCGCCGAGCTGCGGCCCGTGGGCGAGGGCGCCGAGTGGTACGACTTCGACGCCAAGTACGTCAACGACTCCTACGAGGCCGACATCCCGGCGAAGCTCGACGACGACATCACCGCGCAGCTGCGCGAGCTGGCCGTGCGGGCGTTCAAGGCGCTCGACTGCCAGGGCCTGTCCAGGGTGGACTTCTTCCTCACCGAGCAGAACGAGCTCGTGATCAACGAGCTCAACACCATGCCGGGCTTCACGCCGATCTCCATGTACCCCAAGGCGTGGGAGGCGACCGGCATCGACTTCACGACGCTGCTGACCACGCTGGTCGAGACGGCGATCGCCCGCGGCAGCGGCCTGCGGTAGGTCGTCAGGGGGAGGTCTTGACCGGCTGCTTCGGCAGCAGGTCGCGCACCGTCGTCGAGATGTCCTGCAGCGGACCGGTGCCCGCGTCGCCGGGCACCGTCAACGCCACGTACACGCCGCGGTCCACGATCACCCAGGTGGAGCTGTCCGCACCGGGCAGCTCCAGCCACTGGACGTCGGAGATCACCCTCAGCTGCGAGGTCGTGGTCAGCTCGGCCGGCCGCGGCAGACCACACCGCAGAACCACCGGATCGTGTTTGGCGTCACCCCACGCGACGGCCGCCGGCGGCGCGGGAGAGGCGATCTCCCTGCGTGCCAGCATGTCCTTCCCGGACGGCAGGCCCACCGGCAGTTTCTCGACCAGGGAAGCGCATTCCGGTGAACCCGCTGACGGTGCGTCGATCGAGACCAGCGCGAGGGGACCCGTGCGACCGGGCACGTCCTCGGTCTGGTTCCCGGTGCCCAGCCACAGACCGAGCCCGGCGACACCAATGGCGAGCACGACGGCGAGCCCGACCGCCGCGAGCAGCGGCCGGGACAGCGCCGACGTGGATTCCTGCTGAGTCACCCGGTTATGACAACACGGGTCAAAGATTGACCACCGGGCAGGTCAGCGTCCGGGTGATGCCCTCGACGTTCTGGATGCGCGCGACCACGAGCTGGCCGAGCTGGTCGACGGTGTCCGCCTCCGCGCGGACGATCACGTCGTAGGGACCGGTGACGTCCTCGGCGGTGGCTACCCCGGCGATCCCGGAAATCTCGGAGGCGACTGCGGCTGCCTTGCCGACCTCGGTCTGGATGAGGATGTATGCATGCACCACGGCGTGCCCCTTCGTCGCGACAGGTTGGGTCGAGGTAGGAACGTGTCACGCAACGTACCCCAGTTGGGGTTCCGAATGCTCAGATTGGGAGGCAACTTTGCGTCCGGAGCCGCCGCGCGACGCGGAGACGGTCGCCGACGTGGGTGAGTTCCACCTCATCCACCGGGTGACGACCGGTCGGGCGCAGCCGGAGACGACCATCCTCGGTCCCGGCGACGACGCGGCCGTCGTCGCCGTCCCGGACGGACGGGTCGTCGCCTCGAAGGACCTGCTGGTCGAGGGTGTCCACTTCAGACTGGACTGGTCCACACCCGAGCAGGTGGGCCGAAAAGCGGCCGCGGTGAACCTCGCCGACGTCGTCGCGATGGGCGCGCTGCCGTCCGCCCTGCTCGTCGGTTTCGCCTGTCCCCCCGACACCCCCGCGACCGTGGTCGAGGGGATCATGGCGGGCCTGTGGCAGGAGGCGGCGACGGCCGGAGCGGGCGTCGTCGGCGGCGACATGGTCAGCTCCGCCACACTGGTGATCTCCATCACCGCGATGGGCGACATGAACGGGCTCGAGCCGGTCACGAGGTCCGGAGCGCTCGTCGGCGACGTCGTCGCGGTCACCGGGCGGCTCGGCTGGGCGGCCGCGGGACTGGCCGTGCTCGGCCGCGGGTTCCGCTCCCCGGTCGGCATCGTGAACGCCCAGCGCGCGCCGGAGCCGCCGTACGAGGAGGGCCCGAAGGCCGCGGAGGCCGGCGCCACGTCGATGATCGACATCTCGGACGGGCTGCTGCAGGACCTCGCCCACATCGCGGACATGAGCGGTGTGGCGATCGACGTCCGCACCGAGCTGCTGCCGCTGCACCCGCGCCTGCTCGACGTCGCGTCGGCGCTGGGTGGCGACGCGCGGCACTGGGCGCTGACCGGGGGCGAGGACCACGCGCTGGCGGCGACGTTCGCCGGCCCGAAGGCGGTCCCGCCGAA
Organism: Lentzea sp. NPDC060358; assembly: GCF_042725365.1. Classification (NCBI taxonomy): domain Bacteria; kingdom Bacillati; phylum Actinomycetota; class Actinomycetes; order Pseudonocardiales; family Pseudonocardiaceae; genus Lentzea; species Lentzea sp. NPDC060358. The sequence continues at coordinate 11,370 of NZ_JBHXCW010000096.1, forward strand.
CTGGACGACCATCGGCACCGTCCGTGCGGGTGAGGGCGTGACGGTCGACGGCAGGACGTACGAAAAACCTCCCGGCTGGGAGCACTGGCGGGCGTAGACTCCCTCGCTGTGGAACTATGCACGCGAGCGTATGACCATCCAGACTCGGTCAAGATGATCGACGACCTCCAGCAGGTCTACGTCGAGCGCTACGGCGGCGTGGACATCACGCCGGTCGACCCCGCGCAGTTCTCGGCGCCGCTCGGCTACTTCGTGATCGGCTACGTCGGCGGCGTGCCGGTCGCGTGCGGCGGCTGGCGCGTCAACGACGAGATCGAGAGCGCCGCCGAGATCAAGCGGATGTACGTCGTCGAGGCCGAGCGCGGCCGGGGCCTCTCCCGCCTCGTGCTCGCCCACCTCGAGGCGACCGCGCGCGAGGCGGGCCTGGAGCGGATGGTGCTCGAGACCGGCGTCCGCCAGCCCGAGGCGATCAGCCTCTACACCACCAGCGGCTACGAGCCGATCGCGAACTTCGGCGTCTACCGCGACGACCCGAACAGCCGGTGCTTCGGGAAGCCGTTGTAGGTTCGTGCGCATGGCCATCTACGCGTTGGGGGACTACACGCCGCAGATCCACCCGGACGCGTACGTGCACCCGGACGCGACGGTGATCGGTGACGTGCGCATCGGCGCTCACTCGTCGGTGTGGCCGCAGGCCGTGCTGCGCGGCGACTACGGCCGCATCGTCGTCGACGAGCGCACGTCGATCCAGGACGGCACGGTCATCCACTGCACCGAGGTCCACCCGGTGCACATCGGCTCTTCCTGCGTCATCGGGCACAACGTGCACATCGAAGGCGCGACGGTCGCCGACGAATGCCTGATCGCCTCGGGTTCGGTGGTGCTCAACGGTTCCATCGTGGAAAAGGGCGCGATCGTCGGAGCGGGCGCCGTGGTCTCGTTCGGCGGCCACGTCCGCGAACGTTCCATGGTTCTCGGCGTTCCTGCCCGTGAACGTGCTGGATATGTTGTGCCGGAACAGTCCTGGGCATTCATCGTCCAGAAGTACGTCGAGAACATCGCTTTGTACCGGGAGAAGCTCCGCCGGCTCGATTGAGTGAGATAGGGTTCACAGCCGTGGCTCGTCCCCTCAACGAAGTTGTCGAAGCCGGTTGGGCTGAAGCTCTCGCCCCCGTTGCTGACCAGATCGCCGCCATGGGTGAGTTCCTGCGCGCGGAGGTGGCTGCCGGTCGCACCTACCTCCCCGCGGGCGAGAACGTGCTGCGCGCCTTCCAGCAGCCGTTCCACCAGGTGAAGGTGCTGATCGTCGGCCAAGACCCGTACCCGACGCCCGGCCACGCGGTCGGCCTGTCGTTCTCCGTGGCCCCCGACGTGAAGCCGATTCCCAAGTCGCTCATCAACATCTACAAGGAATACGCCGAGGACCTCGGGCACCCGATTCCGTCCAACGGCGACCTGACCCCGTGGTCGGAACGCGGGGTGCTGCTGCTCAACAGGGCGCTGACCGTCCAGCCGGGCAAGGCGAACTCCCACCAGGGCAAGGGCTGGGAAGCCGTGACCGAGCAGGCCATCAAGGCGCTCGCCGCCCGCGACGCGCCTCTCGTCTCGATCCTGTGGGGCCGCAACGCGCGCAACCTGCGCCCGTTGTTGCAGCCGTTGCCCGCCATCGAATCCGCGCACCCGTCGCCGCTTTCCGCGCATTCCGGGTTCTTCGGGTCGAAGCCGTTCAGCCGTGCCAACGAACTGCTGGAGAAGCAGGGCGCCGAGCCGATCGACTGGAAACTCCCGTAGTTGTCCGTGATGCCTGAGCGCTTCGGCGCTCAGGCACACTCGATCGGGTGACAGATCGTGCAATGGTTTCACCACGGTTGTCACGCGCAGTTATCGTTTGGGGTTAAGCGAGCTACCGCTCATTTAGCCAAGAGGACTGCTGTGGCAACCATTTCCGTGCACATTGACCCCCTCGGCTCGGACGAGGACGCGAGAGCGCTCACCCGCTGGCTCCGTGACGACGACGACCTGCGCGGTTCGGTGGATCTGCGTGAGGCTCCGATCGCCGAGGGCGACATGGGCGGGGCGATCGACACGATCGTCGTTCTGGTCACCAGCGGTACCGCCAGTGCCTTCGTGACCTCGCTCTTCGACTGGATCAACCAGCGGCGTGACAGCCGGAAGGTGTCCATCAAGACCAGGGACGCCGCAGGCCGTTCGATCGAACTCACCTGTGCAGGTCCGGAGGACGCGCAACGCGTCCTCGAGCAACTTCGCGCGATCACCGGCGACGGCAGGTGAGCAACGCGCCGGCAGCTCCACATCCTGCTTTGTCCCGTGCGGTCCTCATCGGCACGAGTGACTACGAACGACAGGACCGCTTGCCGAACCTTCGAGCGGTGGCCAACAACCTCATCGACCTTCGGCAGACGTTGACGAGTCCGGCCACCGGTGTGCTTTCCCACGACGTCTGCGTGGTGGTCGACAGCCCTGACTCCCCGGTGAGTTTCATGAGCAGGCTGAGCAAAGAGGCTGCGAAGGCCGAAGACCTCCTGCTGGTGTACTACGCCGGGCACGGTTTGCGGCACCAGACGCGGGATCTTCTCTACCTCGGTGTCCGATGCACCGATCCGGACAACCTCGCAGCGAGCGCTGTCTCCTACGACGATGTGCGCGAGGTGGTCGAACACAGCCCTGCGCGGGTCAAGCTGGTCGTTCTGGACTGCTGTTACTCCGGTTTGGCCATCGGCACGATGTCCGGGGACACGGTCGATACCCGCGAGATTCAAATCTCGGGCACCTCGGTGATCACTTCCGTGCCGAGGAACAAGCGAGCGTTGTCACCACCCGGCGAGCGCCACACCGCGTTCACCGGAGAGCTGATCAGCTTGCTGGAGAACGGACCTCGGCTTCCAGACGAGCCGCTCACCGTGCGAACCCTCTACGGCTCCCTGTGCGCGGCGATGGGGCGTCGCGACATGCCGACGCCCAAGTTGGCGTCGCTCGACAGGGGGTCCGACCTTCTTCTCAGAAGAGAACCACCCCGGCCGGTGGTTTCCGGCCCCGTGCTCGCTGAGCCGGTACCGGTCCGGCAGCCGCGGGAGTTCGCGATGGCGGCGCCACCATCGCAAGCAACAGCGCCGTTGTTTTCTGCGACGTCAGAGGGCGTTCCGCACTCATCGTCACCGTCCCGCGCACCTGAGCCGCAGATTCACGATGCCGAGGCGGCGAGAACCAGTTACCTCCGGCGAACGCTGTCGTTGTCCGCGGCACTGCAGGTAGCGTTCTTCGGATCGTTCTACCTGGCCTTGATGGGTGTCATGGACTTCACCACCGGCACCTCGACCAACAAGTCGGGTGCCATCAGCGTCGCTGTCATGATGGGTGTGCTGGCGGCGGCTTTCGGTGCCGCGTGGAGGTGGCGGCGACGGATGCGCACCGCCCTGCGCGACGAGTCGGCACCGGACATCAGGACAGTTCAAAGGCTGCGGACGATCAAGGTTGTCAAGGTGATGATGGCCGCCGGACTGAGCCTGGTGTGCCTGCTGATGCTCGTCGTGGCGACCATGCTGGCGATCAATCCCCACGCGGGATCGGTCCGAGGCGGAGTTGTCCCCGCGTCCGGCGCGGTTTACCTGGTATTCGGAGTCATGTTCGCCCATGCGCTGGTCGGCACCATGCTCTTGATCAGGCGCAACGTGCGCGAGTTGGATCGCAAAGTCTGAGGTCTGGCGTTTGACGGCACGACGTGATCTGACGCTGACGGCCGCGGGTGCGGCCGTCAGCGAGTTCGGCAACGCCCTGTCGTTGCTGGTGCTGCTCTTCTGGGCGACGCCGATCAGCTCGCTGCTGGTCGCCGCCCTCCTGATCGCCCAGCTGCTGCCGTTCGTCCTCGGCGCCCCGCTCGCCGGAGCCCTGGTCGACAGGCTGCCCAACCGCCGCCTGCTGATCGTCGCGCTGCTGTTCCAGGGCGTCGCGATCGCGGCCATCGCGCCGCTCATGGGCCACCCCGCGTTCGTCGTGGCGCTGGTGCTGCTGTCCGGCTGCGGCCGGGCCGTCGCCCAGCCGTGCATTTCCGCCCTGGTGCCGCACATCGCGGGCGAAGAAGAGGCGACGCGCGGGTACGCGTGGCTCAGCACCGGGCGCAGCCTCGGCAGCATGGCGGGAGTCACCGGCGGCGCGGTGCTCGCCGGGATCTTCGGCCACCCCGTCGCGTTGCTCGTCGACGGCGGCACGTTCCTCGCCTACGCGGCGCTGCTGGCCTTCGTGCGCACGGAACGCCGGCCGTCCGGCACGGGTGAGGTGCGTCCCAGTGCGCTCGCGGGCGTCCGGCACGTGCGGCGCGACCCCGTGCTGTTCGCGGCCGTCATCGGGCTGGCGTTCTGCGTCGGGGCGGTCGTGGTGATCAACGTGGCCGACCCCGCGTTCGTCCGGTACGTGCTGCACGGCGACGAGTTCGTGCTCGGCGCCGTGCAGGCCTGCTGGATGACGGGGATCCTCGTCGGCAACCGGCTCGCCGCGCGGCTCGGGACCATTTCCGCGGTGGCGTACGCGATCGCGGTCGCCGCCATCACCACGGGCATCGGGGTGCTGGTACCGGCGACGTTGCCGTTCGTCGTGCCCGCGGGCATCGGCTGGGTCGTCGGCGGCGTCTCGAACGGCGTCCACAACGTGGCCCTGAACGCCGTCGTCCGGATGCGCACGCCGGAGGAGATGCGCGGGCGGGCGTTCGCCGCCGTCGGGTCCGCGGTGATCGGGGCGAACCTGCTCGGCACGGCCGCCGCGGGCGGGCTGCTGCTGGTCGTGGCTCCCCGGACGGTGTTCGCGCTCGGCGGCGCCGGGTCCGTGCTCGCGGGCGTCGTGTGCCTGGCGTTCGTGCACAGGGCCCTGAAACGCGAAGAGAGCCCGGCCGGAGCCGGACTCTCATCGCACTAACCGAGCTGTGGCGTTATCAGCCGCGCACGACCTTGCCGGCCTTGAGGCACGAGGTGCACACGTTGATGCGCTGGCGCTGCGAGGCCGAGACCTTCGCGCGCACAGACTGGATGTTCGGGTTCCAGCGGCGGTTCGTCTTCCGCTGGGAGTGCGAAACCGAATGGCCGAAGCCCGGCCCCTTGCCACAGACGTCGCACACGGCAGCCACGTCAGCCACTCCTTCAGGTTCCTCAAGCGGTATGTCTCGCGTCCCGGTGGGCGCGCAAGCGTGCACAAGCCTCAACCGGGCACGGCAACCCAGTCAGGGTAGCCGGTGGCCTCACCAGCGACCAAACCGGGTGGATACTCTCGCCGCCATGCAGGTCATGGATGCGGTCGCGGTGCGCAGGTGGGCGGACGCCTGCGTGCGGTCGCTGGACGCCCACCGGGCGTCGATCGACCAGATCAACGTCTTCCCCGTCCCGGACGGCGACACGGGGACCAACCTGCTGCACACCATGCAGTCGGCCCTGGACGCGTTGCTGCGCTCACCGATGTCGACGGTCGGGGACGCGCTGTCGGCGCTCGCCCGCGGCGCGCTCGCGGGAGCCCGCGGCAACTCGGGCGTGATCCTGTCGCAGGTGCTCAGAGGCCTCGCGGAGACCGTGCAGGAGGTCTCGCTGGTCACCGGTTCCGCGCTGCGCAGCGGCCTGCACCGGGCCGACGAACTGGCCACCGCGGCGGTCTCCAAGCCCGTTCCCGGCACCGTGCTGTCGGTGCTGCACGCCGCCTCCGAGGCGGCGCGCGACTGCGGGTCCGACGAGCTCGACGACGTGGTGATGGCGGCGTCGCGCGCGGGTGCGGTGGCGCTGGCGGACACGCCCCGGCAGCTCGCCGTGCTGGCCAAGGCCGGGGTCGTCGACGCCGGCGGGCGCGGGCTCGTTGTGTTGTTGGACACACTGGCTGCGGTGATCACCGGCCAGGCCGTGGAGACGCCGGTGGACGCGCCGCAACTGCTGCCGCGCACGCCCGAGTCGCTGACGACCGAGCGCGAGGGCGGCTCGCCGGAGTTCGAGTACGAGGTCATGTACCTGGTCGACGAGACCTCCGAGGAGGCCGTCGGCGAGCTGCGCGCGGCGTTGAACCTGCTGGGCGACTGCGTGTCGGTGGTGGGCGACGGCGCGTCGTTGTGGACGGTGCACGTGCACTGCAACGACATCGGCGCGGCCGTCGAGGCGGGGGTGCGCGCCGGGCGACCGCACCGCATCACGGTGGCGCGGTTCGCCGACCAGATCGCCGCGCAGGCGTCGCGGTTCGTGCGCGACCGGGCGATCGTCGTGGTCGTGAGCGGTGCCGTGGACCTGTTCCGCGCGGAAGGCGCCACGGTGTTCGACCTCGCCACCTCTTCGGCGACGCCCACGGACCTGTTGTCCGCCATCGTGTCGACGCGCGCGCGGCACGTCGCCGTGCTGCCCGGCGATCCCGACATCCGCGAGGTGCTTGAGGAAGCCGTGGCGTACGCACAGGCCGCAGGGCAGGACGTGGTGGTGGTGCCGACGCTGTCGCCCGTGCAGGCCCTCGCGGCGTTGGCGGTGCACGACTCGTCCAGGCGCGCCGGTGACGACGTTGTCGCGATGGCCGAGGCCGCCGCCGCCACCCGTCGCGGCGAGGTCTCGCTCGCGGCCGACGAGGCGATCACGTGGGTGGGCCGCTGCCAGCCCGGCGACCTGCTGGGCATGCTGGACGGCGAGGTCGTGCTGATCGAGCCCGGTCCGGCGTCGGCCGAGTCGGTGCTGGACCTGGCGTGCCGGCTGGTCGACCGCATGCTCGCGGGCGGCGGCGAGCTGGTGACCGTGATCCTGGGGGCCGGGAGCCCGGGGGAGCTGGTCGGCGTGCTCGAGGACCACCTGCGCGTCACCCATCCGGAGGTCGAGGTGACGGCGTATCCGGGCGGACAGCCCGACGCCCTGATTTTTGTCGGTGTCGAGTAGTTGAATAGGTCGCGATGATCTCCTTCGACGACAAGCTGCAGCCGTTGCTCGGCAAGAAGACCGCCGACGCACTGGAGACCGGCCTCGGCCTCACGACGGTCGGCGACCTGCTGCGCCACTACCCGCGCCGGTACGACGAGCGCGGGAAGCTGACCGACATCAGGTCGCTGGAAATCGACGAGCACGTGACGGTGCAGGCCGAGGTCCGCAAGTGCCAGAAGCGCCAGATGAAGGCGCGCCGCGGCCAGATGACCGAGGCCGTGATCACCGACGGCACCTCCGAGCTGCACCTGGTGTTCTTCGGCAAGGTCGCGTTCGTCGCCGAGCAGGAGCTGCTGCCGGGCACGCGCGCCCTGTTCGCCGGCAAGGTCGGCCGCTACCGGCAGAACCTGCAGCTGGTGCACCCGGCGTTCGAGATCCTCACGCCCGAGCAGGACGGCTCGTCGTTCCTGCAGGCGTTCCTGCCCGTCTACCCGGCGTCGCAGCACATCAACACGTGGAACATCGCCAACTGCGTCAAGCAGCTGCTGGAGATCTGGGACGGCCCCGGCGAGGACCCGCTGCCCGCCGACTTCCGCGAGGAGCAGGGCCTGATCGGCCTGGAGGACGCGCTGCGGTCGATCCACCGGCCGGACAGCTGGGCGCAGATCGCCGTGGCGCAGCAGCGGCTGAAGTGGGACGAGGCCCTGGCCGTCCAGCTCACGCTGGCCCAGCGCCGCAAGGCCTCCACGGCCCGGCCGGCGCCTTCGTGCGCGCGCAGGTCCGGCGGGATCCTCGACGCGTTCGACGCGCGGCTGCCGTTCGAGCTCACCAACGGCCAGGTCGAGGTGGGCGAGCAGATCGCCACCGACCTGGAGTCGACGGTGCCGATGAACCGGCTCCTGCAGGGGGAGGTGGGCAGCGGCAAGACCATGGTCGCGTTGCGGGCGATGCTCCAGGCCGTGGACGCGGGCCGGCAGTCGGCGATGCTCGCCCCCACGGAAGTCCTTGCGGCACAACACGCCCGTTCGCTCGCGGAGATGCTCGGCGACCTCGCCCAGGCCGGTCAGCTCGGCGGTGCGGAGGACGCGACCCGCGTGACGCTGCTGACGGGTTCGATGAACACGGCCCAGCGGCGCCAGGCGCTGCTCGACATCGTGACCGGCGAGGCGGGCATCGTCGTCGGCACGCACGCGATCATCCAGGAGAAGGTCGAGTTCCACTCGCTCGGACTGGTGGTCGTCGACGAGCAGCACCGCTTCGGCGTCGAGCAGCGGGCCGCCCTCTCCGCGCGCGGCGAGCGCGAGAACCCGCACGTCCTGGTCATGACCGCGACCCCGATCCCGCGCACGGTCGCGATGACGGTCTACGGCGACCTGGAGGTCTCCGCACTGCGCGAGCTGCCGGGCGGCCGGTCGCCGATCAAGACGTCGGTGGTCCCGGTGCGCGAGAAGCCCGCGTGGCTCGACCGCGCGTTCGCCCGCGTGCGCGAGGAGGTGTCGGCGGGCCACCAGGCGTACTTCGTGTGCCCGCGCATCGGCGACGAGGAGCCCGCGAAGTCCGACGACGAGGACAAGCGCCCGGCCCTGTCCGTGGTCGACGTGGCGAACATGCTCGCCGCGGGCCCGTTGCGCGGTCTGCGCATCGAGATCCTGCACGGCCGCATGCCCCCCGACGAGAAGGACGCGGTGATGCGCGCCTTCGCCGCGAACGAGGTGCACGTCCTCGTCGCCACGACGGTGATCGAGGTGGGCGTCAACGTCCCGAACGCCACGGTCATGGCGATCATGGACGCCGACCGCTTCGGCGTCTCGCAGCTGCACCAGCTGCGCGGCCGCGTGGGCCGCGGCAGCGCGCCGGGCCTGTGCCTGCTGGTCACGGAGATGCCGGAGATGACGGCGACCATGGAGCGCCTGCGCGCCGTCGAGTCCACCCTGGACGGCTTCGAGCTGGCCCAGCTGGACCTGGAGCTGCGCCGCGAGGGCGACGTCCTGGGCGCGGCCCAGTCGGGCCGCCGCTCGGCGCTGAAGATGCTCTCGCTGCTGCGCGACGAGGACGTCATCGCCGATGCGCGGGCGGCCGCCCAGCAGGTCGTGGACGCCGACCCGGACCTGGAGAAGCACCCCGGCCTCGCGGGGATGGTGGCGACGCTGCTGACGGCGGAACGGGCGGACTTCCTGGAGAAGGCCTAGCCCGGGCTGCCCGCGGAGGAGGGACGCCGCCGGCGGGTGCGCGGGTTCCCCGGTGGCCGGTGACCGGTGACCGGCGGGTGGCTCGGCTGGTCACCACCGCAATCCCTCCGAACCGCAATCTCCCTCGAACCGCGATCCCTCCGAACCGCGATCCCCCCGAACGCGGAACGGCGGCGGTCGCCTGAGCGCACCGCCGCCGTTGAAGTGAAGTCCCGGACTCAGTCCCTCTGCCGAGGCTTCGGCAACTGCTCCGTCTTCTGCTCGCCACCGGCACCCGCACCGCCACCGCGCTCGGCGCCGGCACTCGCACCATCACCGGCGGAGGCGGGCTCGTCGTCGTCCTCGCCCGACCCGTCCTCCAGCGGCTTCAGCACCGACATCGCCGCCTCCACCGCGGCCTGCGCCGCGTGGAACTGCGTGGCGAGGTTGTCGTGCGCCGCCCGCAGCGAGGCCTCCTTCTCCGACGCCGCGGCCGCGCGCTGGTCGGACTGGGCCACCGCGGCGGCCGAGCGCTCCTCCGCCTCGCGGACCAGGGCGGACGTGCGCGCCTCGGCCTCGCGCACGGTGGCCGCGGCCTTCTGGTCGGCCGCGGAGACGGTGGCCGCCGCCCTGTCCTCCGCCTCGCGCAGGGTCGTGGCCGCCTTCGTCTCGGCGGCGGCGACCAGGGCGGTGGCGGACGCGGACGCGTCGGCGGTGGTCTTCTCGGCCTTCGCGAGCGACTCGGCCTCGAGCTCGGCCAGCGCCTTCTCGGCGTCGGCCTTGCGGGCGGCCAGTTCGCCGTCGAGCTTGCCGAGCGCGGCGGTGCGCTTGGCCTCGGCGTCGGCGACGATGCCCTCGGCCTCGGAGCGCGCGTCGGCCAGCACCTTCTGGTGCTCGGCGGTCAGCTTCGCCTTGAGGCCGTCGTACTCCTTGTCGAGCTCGTCGTGGTAGGCCTTGTACTTCTGGTCCAGCTCGACGCGGCGGGCGTCCAGGTCGGCCGACTTCTTCTCGAACTCGGCGGCGACCCGCTCGCCCTCGGCGCGCACCTCGGAGACCAGGGCCTGGTGCTCGTGGGTGAGCTTCGCGCGCAGCGCCTCGAACTCGGCCTCGAGCTCGGAGCGGCGGCCGGCGAACTGCTGGTCGAGCTCGGCGTTGCGCTGCTGGTAGGCGACCTCGAGCTGCTTGCGGCGGGCCTCGGTCTCGGCGAGCAGGCGCTGGTGGGCCTCGCGCTGCTCCGCCGCCCACTTCTCGGCCTCGCCGCGGGTGGCGGCGGCCTTGTCGAGGGCGTCCTTGCGGATGTCCGCGATCTCTTCCTCGGCGAGGCTCATCATCACGCGGACGCGTTCGGTGACGTTCGACGCGCTCACGGGACTGTTGGCCAGGTTGTGCAGCTGCGCCTTCGTCTTGTCGAGGTCGGCGCGCATGGAGTTGAGGAGCTTGGAGAGCTCCGCGACCTGTGCCGCAGCGGCGTCGCGGGAGCGGTTCGAGTTCTTGAGGTCGAACTCCAGCCGGGTGACTCTTTCGTTCACCTGTCGCTGGTTGTATCCACGGAGGACAACGTCGAAATGCGGTGTGCGGGCAGTAGGCTGCCCGGCTCCATCAGCCCCGGCCATATGGCTCACCCTACCGATTTGATGACCAAGATCGTCACACGATCCGGTTAAACCCACTACCGGACGGAGCCTGACCGGGTGGTGCCGCTGGACAAAGCTCTCACCACGCGGGAAACCCCGCGAGCAAGACCGATCAGGATGACACCCATCACGTGGGACGGTTCTCCCACCAGGCAAGAGCTGCACGGTAACGTGCCGGAACTGACCGTCGAGTAACTCCGGGAGGGCAACGGATGTTCCGCAAGGTTCTTGTCGCCAACCGCGGCGAGATCGCGATTCGCGCGTTCCGAGCCGCCTACGAACTGGGCGCCGGAACGGTCGCCGTTTTCCCTCACGAGGATCGGAACTCGCTGCACCGCTTGAAGGCGGACGAGTCCTACGAGATCGGTGAGGCGGGACATCCCGTCCGCGCCTACCTCTCCGTGGAAGAGATCATCAAGGCGGCCCGCAAGGCGGGCGCGGACGCGATCTACCCCGGCTACGGCTTCCTGTCGGAGAACCCGGAACTGGCGATGGCGTGCCGCGAGGCCGGTCTCACGTTCATCGGCCCGGTGGCCGAGGTGCTGGAGCTGACCGGCAACAAGGCGCGCGCCATCGCCGCCGCCCGCGAGGCCGGGTTGCCGGTGCTCGAGTCGAGCGCGCCGTCGTCGGACGTCGACGAGCTGCTCGCGGCGTCGGAGTCGATGCGCTTCCCGGTGTTCGTGAAGGCCGTCGCCGGTGGTGGCGGCCGCGGCATGCGCAAGGTCGACGAGCCGGCCGCGCTGCGCGAGGCGCTGGAGGCGGCCTCGCGCGAGGCCGAGTCCGCGTTCGGCGACCCGACGGTGTTCCTCGAGCAGGCCGTGGTCGAGCCGCGCCACATCGAGGTGCAGATCCTCGCCGACGGCCAGGGCAACGTGATCCACCTCTTCGAGCGCGACTGCTCCGTGCAGCGGCGCCACCAGAAGGTCATCGAGATCGCGCCCGCGCCGAACCTCGCGCCCGAGCTGCGCGACCGCATCTGCGCCGACGCGGTGAAGTTCGCGAAGCACATCGGCTACCGCAACGCGGGCACCGTGGAGTTCCTGCTCGACCCGCAGGGCCACTACGTCTTCATCGAGATGAACCCGCGCATCCAGGTCGAGCACACGGTCACCGAGGAGGTGACCGACGTCGACCTGGTGCAGTCGCAGATGCGCATCGCCTCCGGCGAGTCGCTGGAGGACCTGGGCCTGTCCCAGGACACCGTGCAGCTGCGCGGCGCCGCCCTGCAGTGCCGCATCACCACCGAGGACCCGGCCAACGGGTTCCGCCCGGACACCGGCACGATCAGCGCCTACCGCTCGCCGGGCGGGTCCGGCATCCGCCTCGACGGCGGCACGGCAGGCGCCGGCATGGCCATCAGCCCGCACTTCGACTCGATGCTCGTGAAGCTCACGTGCCGCGGCCGCAACTTCGGCCTCGCCGTCGCCCGCGCGCGCCGCGCGATCGCCGAGTTCCGCATCCGCGGCGTGTCCACGAACATCCCGTTCATCCAGGCCGTGCTCGACGACCCGGACTTCTACGAGGGCCGCGTCACCACGTCGTTCATCGAGAAGCGCCCGCACCTGCTGACGGCGCGCCACTCGGCCGACCGCGGCACGCGGCTGCTGACCTACCTCGCGGACGTCACGGTCAACCACCCCAACGGCGAGCGCCCGACGTCGGTCGACCCGCGCGAGAAGCTGCCGGTCGTCGACCTCAACGCCGAACCGCGCGCCGGGTCCAAGCAGAAGCTGGTCGAGCTCGGTCCCGAGGGCTTCGCCCGGTGGCTGCGCGAGAGCAAGGCCGTCGGCGTCACCGACACGACGTTCCGCGACGCCCACCAGTCGCTGCTCGCGACCCGCGTGCGCACCAAGGACCTGCTCGCCGTGGCGCCGCACGTGGCGCGCATGGCGCCCGAGCTGCTGTCCCTGGAGTGCTGGGGCGGCGCGACCTACGACGTGGCGCTGCGGTTCCTCGCGGAGGACCCGTGGGAGCGGCTGGCCGCGCTGCGCGAGTCCGTGCCGAACATCAACCTGCAGATGCTGCTGCGCGGCCGCAACACCGTCGGCTACACGCCGTACCCGGAGGCGGTCACCAAGGCGTTCGTGGAGGAGGCGACGAAGACCGGCATCGACATCTTCCGGATCTTCGACGCCCTCAACGACGTCGAGCAGATGCGCCCGGCGATCGAGGCCGTGCGCGAGACCGGGACGGCGGTCGCCGAGGTCGCGCTCTGCTACACGAGCGACCTGTCCAACCCGGACGAGCGCCTTTACACGCTCGACTACTACCTCAAGCTGGCCGAGCAGATCGTCGGCGCCGGCGCGCACGTGCTGTGCGTGAAGGACATGGCGGGCCTGCTGCGGGCACCGGCCGCGTCGCGCCTGATCACGGCGCTGCGCAAGGAGTTCGACCTCCCGGTCCACCTGCACACCCACGACACCGCGGGCGGCCAGCTGGCCACCTACCTCGCGGCGATCCAGGCGGGTGTGGACGCGATCGACGGCGCCACCGCGTCGATGGCGGGCACGACGTCGCAGCCGCCGCTGTCGTCGATCGTGGCGCTGACCGACCACACCGAGCACTCCACCGGTCTCGACCTGCAGAACGTGTGCGACCTGGAGCCGTACTGGGAGGCCGTGCGCAAGATCTACGCGCCGTTCGAGTCCGGCATCCCCGGCCCGACCGGCCGCGTCTACCACCACGAGATCCCCGGTGGCCAGCTCTCGAACCTGCGCACCCAGGCCGTGGCCCTGGGCCTGGGCGACAAGTTCGAGGAGATCGAGTCGATGTACGCGGCCGCCGACCGCATGCTCGGCCACCTCGTGAAGGTGACGCCGTCGTCCAAGGTCGTCGGCGACCTCGCGCTGCACCTCGTCGGCGCGGGCGTCGCGCCGAAGGAGTTCGAGCAGAACCCCGGCAAGTTCGACATCCCGGCGTCGGTCATCGGCTTCCTGCACGGCGAGCTGGGCGACCCGCCCGGCGGCTGGCCGGAGCCGTTCCGCAGCAAGGCCCTGGAGGGGCGTCCGGCCCCGAAGCGGGTCGAGGAGCTCTCCGCCGAGGACGAGGCGGGGCTGGCCGACGACCGCAGGGCGACGTTGAACAGGCTGCTGTTCCCGGCGCCCACCAAGGAGTTCCGCGCCCACCGCGACGCCTACGGCGACACGTCGGTGTTGCGCTCCAAGGACTTCTTCTACGGCCTGCGCCCCGGCGAGGAGTACTCCGTCGACCTGGAGCCGGGTGTGCGGCTCCTGATCGGACTGGAGGCGATCTCCGAGGCCGACGCGCGCGGCATCCGCACCGTCATGGCGACCCTGAACGGCCAGCTGCGCCCGATCCAGGTGCGCGACCGGTCGGTGGCGGCGGACGTCCCGGCGGCGGAGAAGGCCGACCGGGGCAACCCGAACCACGTCGCGGCGCCGTTCGCCGGCGTGGTGACGGCGTCGGTGGAGGAGGGCGGCCGCGTCGAGGCGGGGCAGACCGTCGCGACGATCGAGGCCATGAAGATGGAGGCCGCGATCACCGCGCCGAAGGCGGGCGTCGTCCAGCGGCTCGCGGTGCGCGGGGCCCAGCAGGTCGAGGGCGGAGATCTCCTGATCGTCCTGGAGTGACGGTTCGGCAGTGAGGTGAACGGGGTCCGGCATTTCCTGCCGGGCCCCGTTTCGCGCTGCGGGGCACGAGGAACTCCACGACGATTCCGTGCGTTGCACCGAGCACGGGGTCAGGGAGAGGGAAAAAGATGAAGAAGGCGTTGGCCGGCCTGCTCGGACTGGCGGGCGTGGCGTGGGCCGTGAAGGACGTGCCGCGGCAGCTGGGAGGCAAGCCGGACCCGGTCAGGATGGCGCGCTCGCCGCAGTACCGCGACGGGAAGTTCCGCAACGAGAAGGAAGTCAGCTCGGTCCCCGACCGCGACGCGATCTCCTGGCGGGAGTTCGCCTTCGGCGGCGAGGACCGCAAGCCGTCCGTCGCGGTGCCGCTGGTCGGGCCCGCCGCACCGGTCTCGTCCGGACTGCACATCACCTGGTACGGGCACGCGTCCGCGTTGGTCGAGATCGACGGCGCCGCGGTGCTGGTCGATCCCGTGTGGAGCGAGCGCGTGTCGCCTTCCGCACTCGTGGGACCGAAACGATTGCACCCCGTTCCGCATGAATTGTCGGATTTGCCGCGACTCAGCGCCGTGGTCATTTCCCACGACCACTACGACCACCTCGACATGGCGACCGTGCAAACGCTGACGGCGTCCACTTCGGCCGTGTTCGTGGTGCCGATGGGAATCGCGGCGCACCTCGAACGCTGGGACGTGCCGGCCGCGCGGATCGTCGAGCTGGACTGGGACGAGTCGTTCGAGGTCGACGGGTTCGCGCTCACCTGCACCGCCGCGCAGCACTTCTCGGGCCGCTCGATCCAGCGCAACGTGACGCTGTGGGCGTCGTGGGTGATCAAGCGCGGCGACCGCGCCGTGTTCTACAGCGGCGACACCGGCTACTTCGCCGGGTACCGGCAGATCGGCGAGGAGCACGGTCCGTTCGACGCGGTGCTCATGCAGGTCGGTGCCTACAACGACGCCTGGCGGGACATCCACATGACGCCCGAGGACGGCGTCCGCGCGTTCGACGACCTCGGCGGCGGCCTGCTGATCCCGGTGCACTGGGCGACGTTCAACCTGGCCCTGCACCCGTGGGGCGAGCCGATCGACCGGGTGTGGCGCGAGGTCAAGGCCCGCGGGATGAAGCTCGCCGTGCCCCGGCCGGGGGAGCGGGTCGACGTGGACGCCCCCGGCGACGTCGACGGCTGGTGGCAGGCGCTCGCCTGAGCTCGGCGTTCCGGTGCTGGGTTCGGTGCTGGGTGTGGATGCTGAGTTTTGTCGGACCCCCTGAGTAAGGTCGGGTTGATCAGGGGGTCCATGTTGTGGGGGTACCCCTGCGGTCGCCTGCTTTGGCCGCTTTGGTGGGGTGGCGCGTCGGGTGGGTGGGTCGTCCCCCTGGTTCGTTGGCGGGTTCCTGTTCGTTGTTCGTGCGTGGTTGGCGTGCGAGTGGCCGTGCCTGGTGCGTGCGTGGTGTCGGGGGCGCTGCCCCCATGCCCCCGACACTCCCAAAGGAGCCGGGTCCAGCGCCGCGCGTGGGTTGATGGCACGCCTGTTGCTTTGGGCGGCTTGCTGTTGCGCGGGTGGTTGCGGTGCGGTGGCGGCTCCCTCGTCCAGCGGTCCAGAGCGGGCCACACCCGTGGGGTCAGGTCAAGTCGACGAAGAG
>NZ_JBHXCW010000097.1:0-27019 GCF_042725365.1 Lentzea sp. NPDC060358
CGGCGGGCCCGATCAAGATCCGCAGGACTCCCGGACGACGAGCCGGGTCGGCAGCACGACGGGCTCCTCCCGCGCGGCGCCGGAGACCATGGCCATGATCGCCTTGGCGGCCGCCACGCCGAACTCCGGCTTGTCCTGGGCCACGGTGGTCAGCGCCGGCTCGACGACGGAGGCGATCTCGATGTCGTCGAACCCGACGAGCGCCAGGTCGTCCGGGACCCGCACCCCGGCGGCACGCGCCGCGAGCAGCGCCCCGACCGCCATCTCGTCGCTGGACGCGAACACGGCGGTCGGCGGCTCGTCCAGCGCCAGGAGGCGTTGCATGGCAGCGGTTCCGCTCGCCCGGTAGAAGTCGCCGACGACGACGTGCCCGGGGCGGTCCTCGAGCCCCGCCTCCCGCAACCCCGTGCGGTAGCCCGCGAGGCGAGCGGCGGAGGGCTGGTTGTCCACCGGGCCGGTGATCGTGGCGATCCTCCTGTGCCCCAGCGACACCAGGTGCCGGACGGCGTCGCGGGCACCTCCCGCGTTGTCGGAGGTGACGTAGGTGGCGCGGGGTCCGTCGACCGCGACGTCCAGGGCGACGCACGGGACGCCCGACTGCGCGAAGGCCTCGAACGCCTCGGCGTCCGAGCCGCTGTCGATCAGGACCAGGCCGCCGAGGTGGTGGCGGCGGGTCATGTTCACGTAGCCGACCGGGTCCGCGAGCGACGCGCCGACCTCGCGGGCGTCGCCGCTGGTCGCGAGCATCAGCAGGTGGTAGCCGTGCGCGCTGAGCGCCGACTTCAGCCCGATCAGCAGGTCCTGCAGGTACGGGTGCCGCCAGCCGGGCCTGCGGTGGTCGGTGTCCCAGACCAGTCCGATCATCGTGGACTGCTTCATCGACAACGCGCGCGCGGCCTCGTTCGGCCGGTAGTCCAGTTCCTTCGCCACCCGCAGAACGCGTTCCCGCGTTTCCTCGTTGACGGTGTCCGGCTGGTTGAAGACGCGCGACACCGTCGCGACGGACACGCCGCAGAGCTGGGCGATCTCACGCCCGGTCGCCATCTGGCCTCCGTTTCACCGTAAGCGGTTACATCACCGTAGGAGCTGCGCTTCTCCTAGTCAAACGGCTGCCGTTGTTGATCTGTTTATCATCTCGTTACTTGACGGCCACCGCGTAACCCCGTTGTCATAGGCGCCACACATCTTCGTCCGGCGATTTTCAGCGACGCCGGTTCACCGCTCGAAGAACCACCTCTTGGGCTTCAACGCGCCCAAAAATCGACGGAGGCTCGAAATGCGCCCCAAAGCACTCGCCCTCGGCGCTGCCGTGCTGGCGACCGGCTTGGTGCTCAGCGGTTGCGGCAGCGACGCCGCGTCCGGCGGCAAGACCAAGCTGACCATCGGGTTGTTCGGCAACTTCGGCTACGCCGAGCTGCTGAAGGAGTACGCCGCGGCGCACCCGGACGTCGAGATCACCGACCGCACCGCGTCGTACTCCGACCACCACAAGAACCTCGCCGCGCACCTCGCGACCAGCAGCGGCACCGCGGACATCGAGGCGGTCGACACCGGTTACATCAACCAGTTCAAGGCCACGCCGGACAAGTTCGTCGACCTCAACACCAAGGGCGGTGACCAGCTCAAGGAACGCTGGCTGCCGTGGAAGTGGGAGGGCTCGCTCTCCAAGGACGGCAAGCAGATCGGCTACGGCACCGACGTCGGCGGCCTCGCCATCTGCTACCGCCGCGACCTGCTGCAGAACGCCGGGCTGCCCGCCGACCGCGACCAGGTCGCCGCGCTGTGGCCGACCTGGCAGGACTTCATGGCCGCCGGCAAGAAGTTCCAGGAGAAGGCGCCCGACGGCGTGAAGTGGTTCGACGGCGGCCCGACGGTGCTCAACGCGATCGTCGGCCAGGCCTCGGTCGGCTACTACGACAAGTCCGACAAGATCGTCGTCGGCGAGAACAAGGAGATCAAGGCGGCCTGGGACCTCGTCGTCGACGGCGTCAACTCGGGTCTCTCCTCGAAGCTGCTGTTCTCCACGCCCGTCTGGAACACCGGGTTCAAGCAGGGCCAGTTCGCGACGGTGACCTGCCCGGCGTGGCAGATGGCCAAGATCAAGGACCAGGCCGGTCCCGAGGCGGCGGGCAAGTGGGACGTCACCTCCGTCCCCGGCGGTGGCGGCAACTGGGGCGGCTCGTACCTGACGGTGCCGAAGTCGGGCAAGAACGTCGACAAGGCCGTGGAGCTGGCCGCGTGGCTGACCGCGCCCGAGCAGCAGGCGAAGGTGTTCAAGAGCGCCGGGCTGCTGCCGTCGATCCCGAAGCTGTACGAGGACCCGTCGATCGTCGACTTCAAGAACCCGTACTTCAACGACGCGCCGATCGGCAAGCTCTTCACCGACGCGGCGAAGAAGCTGAACCCGCAGTACCAGGGCCCGAAGGCCGGCGACATCCAGACGGCGATCGGCAACGCGATGCAGCGCGTCGAGCAGGGCAAGCAGAACGGCGAGGAGTCGTTCCGCCAGTTCGTCGGCGACGTCCAGAAGTGATGCGCTGACATGGTCGTGAAGGACCTTCCCGCTCTGGACGGAGCGGCCAGGAGGCACCGGTGGGACGTCAAGTACGCGCCGTACGCGTACGTGACGCCGTACTTCCTGATCTTCGGTGTCTTCGGGCTGTTCCCCCTGCTCTTCACCATCTGGGTCTCGCTGCAGGAGCGCAACCTGCTCGACGAGAGCGCCGCCCACCTGGTCTGGTTCGACAACTACGCGGCGCTGTTCGCGGACCCGTACTTCTGGAACGCCATGGGCAACACGCTCAGCCTGTGGCTGCTGACGACGGTCCCGCAGATCCTGTTCGCACTGGGGGTCGCGGCGCTGCTCAACCGCAAGGTCCGGACCCGCACGCTGTTCCGGATGGGCGTGATCCTGCCGAACATCACCTCGGTCGCCGCGGTGACGATCATCTTCGCCCAGCTGTTCGGGCGGGACTTCGGCCTGGTCAACTGGGTGCTGGACCTGTTCGGCGCCGGGCAGATCGACTGGCAGGCGGGCACCGCCACCTCCCACATCGCGATCGCGGTGATGGTGGTGTGGCGCTGGACCGGCTACCACGCGCTGATCTTCCTGGCCTCGATGCAGGCGATCTCGCCCAGCCTGTACGAGGCGGCCACGCTGGACGGCGCGAGCGGCTGGCAGCAGTTCTGGCGGATCACCGTCCCGCTGCTTCGGCCGCAGATCATCTTCACGACGATCATCGCGACCACCGGCAACATGCGGCTGCTCGCCGAGCCGCTGCTGTTCAACCCCGGCGCCGCGGCGGCGACCGGTGGATCGGACCGGCAGTTCCAGACGGCCGCGCTGTACCTCTACGAGCAGGGCTTCACCAAGTACGACTTCGGCTACAGCTCGGCGATCGCCGTCGTGCTGGCGATCGCCACGATCATCGTCGCCGGCTTCGGTTACCTGGTGACCAAACGGATCCAGACGGAGTGAGGACCCCATGACCGCTGTACTGGATCCTCCCGCGCCGGTGCGCCCCACCGGTCCCGTGACGAAGGCGCGCCGGCTCGTCCGGCGCGCCGCCGGACCGTGGACCTACGCTGCGCTGATCGCGGTGCTGGCCGGATCGGCCTTCCCGGTCTACTGGTCGTTCGTGGTGTCGTCGCAGACGCCGGACGCGATCGACAGCGTGCCGCCGGTCCTCGTGCCGGGCGGGCACCTGTTCGAGAACATCGCCCGGGTCTTCGACACCACGGACTTCGCGCTCGCGCTGATGAACTCGATCATCGTGTCGGGCACGGTGACCGTGTCGGTCGTGCTGTTCTCGACGCTGGCCGGGTTCGCGTTCGCCAAGATGAAGTTCCGCGGCCGCAACGTGCTGCTGCTGCTCGTGATCGCCACGCAGGCCATCCCGACCGAGCTCGGCATCATCCCGCTCTACATGATGATGAGCGAGTTCGGCTGGGCCGGCGAGATCCACGCGGTGATCGTGCCGGGCCTGGTGACGGCGTTCGGCGTGTTCTTCATGCGGCAGTACTTCGAGCGCGCGATCCCGGACGAGCTGCTCGAGGCGGGCCGGATGGACGGCTGCCACTCCCTGCGGCTCTTCTGGCACGTGGCGCTGCCCGCGGCCAGGCCGGCCGCGGCCGTGCTCGGGTTGTTCACGTTCATGCAGGCGTGGAACGACTTCTTCTGGCCGCTGGTCGTGCTGGTGCCGGAGAACCCGACGGTGCAGACCGCCCTGTCCACGCTGGCCAGCGGCTACACCACCGACTACACGCTCGTGCTGACCGCCGCGACCATCGGCACGGTTCCCGTGCTGCTCGTGTTCCTGTTGTTCGGCCGCCAGATCGTCGGCGGCATCATGTCCGGCGCCGTCAAGGGCTGAGACCCCCTGCCTGAGGAGACTGTTGTGAGCTTTCCCGCTGGCTTCCGCTGGGGCGTGGCGACCTCGGCCTACCAGATCGAGGGAGCGGCCGCGCTCGACGGCCGCGGACCGTCCATCTGGGACACCTTCGCGGCCGTGCCCGGCGCCGTCGCGAACGGCGACACCGGTGAGGTCGCGGCGGACCACTACCACCGCTGGGCCGAGGACGTGCGGCTGCTCGTCGACCTGGGCGTGGACGCGTACCGCTTCTCCGTCTCGTGGTCGCGGGTCCTGCCCGAGGGCCGCGGCAAGGTCGAGCAGCGCGGCCTCGACTTCTACCGGCGACTCGTGGACACGTTGCGGGACAACGATGTCGAGCCGTTCCTCACGCTCTACCACTGGGACCTCCCGCAGGCGCTCGAGGACGAGGGCGGCTGGCGCAACCGCGACACCGCGGGCTGGTTCGCCGACTACGCCGCGACCGTCCACGAGGCGCTGTCCGACGGCGTCTCGAAGTGGACGACGCTGAACGAGCCGTACTGCTCGTCGGTCGTGGGCTACGCCGAGGGCCGTCACGCCCCCGGCGCCCGCGAGGGCCACGGCGCCCTGGCGGCGGTGCACCACCTGCTGCTGGGCCACGGTCTCGCCGTGCAGTCGATGCGCGCCAACGGCGTGGCCGGCCAGGAGTTCGGCATCGTGCTCAACCAGTCCCCCACCGTGCCGGTGACGGACTCCCCGGCCGACGTGGCCGCGGCCGTCCGCCAGGACGTGTTGCTGCGCAGGCAGTTCACCGACCCGTTGTTCGGCGGCGAGTACCCGCCGGAGATGGAGTCGATGTACGGCGCCCTCACCGACTTCTCGTTCCGGCACGACGAGGACCTGTCGATCATCGGCCAGCCGCTGGACTACGTGGGCCTCAACTACTACTACCGCCTGCACGTGGCGGACGCGCCACACCGCGAGCCCGACCCCGCGAAGCGCACGGCCCACGACATCGGCGTGGACACGTCCCAGCTCCCGAACGTGCAGCGGACGGGGATGGGCTGGCCGGTCGAGCCCGAGGGCCTCACCACCGCGCTGACGGACCTCAAGGCCCGCCACCCGCACCTGCCGCCGATCTACGTCACGGAGAACGGCTGCGTCTTCCCCGACACGGAAGGCTTCCTGGACAACGACCGCATCACGTTCCTGCGCGACCACATCGCGGCCGCGCAGGCCGCCGACGTCGACCTGCGCGGCTACTTCTGCTGGTCACTGCTCGACAACTTCGAGTGGGCGCACGGCTACAAGCACCGCTTCGGCCTGATCCACGTCGACTACCAGACCCAGGAGCGCACCCCGCGCGCCAGCTACCACTGGTACCGCGACTTCATCAAGGCCCAACGGCAGGACAGCTAGCCACCGGAGTCCTCAGGTTCAGCAGGTACTCGTCCACTCCGGCGCGCGCGCAGTCACTGGCGTCGTAGGCGACGTGGCCCCACCCCTCGTACGTGAGCAACACGGTGTTGCGCGGCGCCTGCCGCTGCATGTTCACCGCCCACGCGTACGGGGTGGTGGGGTCGTGTCGTCCGTTGACCACGAGGATCGTGGGCGCCTTGCCGATGTCCCACCGGTGAGGCGGGTTCGCGGGGGGTCCCGCGATACCGGCGCACGCCATGACCTCGTCGTGCCCGAGGAAGCTGCCGCGCATGATCGGCGACCTCCGCAGCTCGTCCGCCCGCATCCGCGCGTACTCCCGGAAGCTGTCGAGTCGCAACGAGAAGTCTTGACACACCGAAGCGAGCCGCACCGACGAGTAGTTCGGCTGGATGTCCGCCGCCCGGAACGCGGGGAGATCGGCGATGAGGCCGGCGGCCCAGCCCCAGTCCGGTTCGCGCAACGCGTAGTACATGCTGTCGAGCAACCCCTGCCGGCCGTTCGGCCGGCTGTCGGCCCGCACCAGCGCCGCTTCCCAGGCCTCGTACACGTCCTGCCCGTGCAGGACGCAGGACTCCGTGCGGTCGCACCACCGTGCGAACTCGGCGAACGCGTCGTCCGAGGCCGCGGCCCGGTCGCCGACGAACCTCAGCACGTCGGCGCTGTGGTCGACGACGCTGTCCAGCGCCACGGCCCGGACCCGGTCGCCGAACATCTCCGCGTAGGCCTGCCCGTACACCGTGCCGTAGGACAGCCCGAAGAAGCTGATCTTGCGTTCTCCCAGCGCCCGCCGCACCGCGTCCATGTCCCGCGCGACCGCTGCACCGTCCGCGTTGTCGAACACCGGTCCGCTGCGCGCACGGCACTGGGACACGACTCGCCGGTTGTACCGCAGCACCGCCTGGAACCCGGCCTCGTCGGACGGGTAGATGTCCGGTGCGTCCGACATCAGGTCGTCGCACAGGATGGGCGACGTGTTCCCGGTTCCGCGCGAGTCGATGCCGACGATGTCGAACCGAGCCCTGAGCTCGGGGCTGAACACCGGTGACAGCGCGAACAACGCGGCCGAGCCGCCGGGACCGCCGGGATCCACCATCAGGACCCCGATCCGCCGGGACGGATCGGTCGCCCGGTGCCGCGCGACGGCGACGTCTATGCGCTGCCCCCGCGGCTTGTTCCAGTCCAGCGGCACGCTCAGCGTCCCGCACTGGCCTTCGAGGCCGTCCGGGCAGGCGGCCCACTCGATGGTCCGCGTCCGGTCGACGGGTTCGGCACCGGCCGAACCAGCGCCGGCCACCACCAGCACGGCAGCCATGAGCGCTCGTGTCATCCGCACGATGTCTCCAACCTCCCTGTGGGCGACATTCCCGGAAAGACAACTCCATCGGCACAGCGAGTTCAACCCGCAACCGGCCAGGCTGCTTCCGGGGGACCGGCCCGCGGGCGGCTACCGGGCCCTGGCGGGCAGGAACGTGCGGACGTCGAGCGCCGCGAGCCACCGCCGCCAGCGCGGTACCGCCGTGCGCATCCGCCGCCGGGCGTCCCGCACGGCCGACCAGTACGCGTCCACGTCCGCCTGGTCCGGGGTGCCCGGACCGAACACGGTGGAATCCGCCTGCGCGGCAAGGCTTCCGAGGCCGAAGCGCGCCAGCAGGTTCGCCTCCTGCCGCCGGGTCAGCCCGCGCGGCACCCGTGCGCCCAGGTCCCTGGCCTGGTCGACGAGCTCGCGCCAGCCGGTGGCGAACCGCGTCGCGGTGCTCCCCCGCGTCCGGCGGCGGTGCCGGCGCACGGCCTTGCCACCGACGATCAGGCCGACGACCGCGGCGACCGGGAGCACCACCGAGCCGACGTCGGCCAGCAGTGCCATGAGCTTCCCGAGCAGTCCGGAACGGCCGGGGTCGCCGATGCCGACGCCGGACGCGTCCGTGCGGCTCGCGTCGACCAGGGAGCTGGGCATCTTCATCGTGTTCGGAGGCGGCACGACGGAGGCGTCGGTGTTCTCGATCTCCTGCGGTGGCTGGTGGTCCGGCCGCTTCGACCGGTCGGGCATGTACTCGGTGTTCGGGACGACCGCCCAGGTGCCGTCCGCCAGGTGGATCTCCACCCACGCCTGCACGTTCTCGCCGCGCACCACGCCGCCCGCACCGGGCACCGCGCCCAGCACGACCCTGGCCGGCATGCCGATCTCGTTGGCCACCAACGCGTACGCGGCCGCGTACTGCTCGTCGTTGCCGGCCGGGCGCTTGGCGTTGAAGAACGCGGTCAGCCGGCCGGTGCCGTGCCCCGGCAGGTACTCCGTCTCGCCGGGACCGCCGTCGGTGTAGGCGCCGTTGTCGCGCAGGTACGCGGCCGCGGCCCTGAGCCGTTCGGCGGTGCTCGACGCACCGCTGGTCCACTTCGCGACCTTGCTGCGCACGAACGCGAGGTCGGCGGTGCGGACGGTGGGAGGCCCGAACGGCTGGGCGTCGTCCGGAACCCCCTGTGCCGTGAGGACCGTGCGCAACGAGTACGTGTCGCCTTCGCGCAGGCGGTCGGCGACGATGCCGGACGAGGTCGCGAGGTTGTAGCGCAGGCTCTCGGTGTGGCCGGCCCTCCGGTCGCCGGTGAACGCGATCTCCCTTGCCCGGCCCGCCGTCGGCAGCCACGCGCTCAGCTCGTCGGCCGTCGCGTACGCCGCCTCGATCTTGATGGTCACGTCCGCCTCCGCACCGCCCCCGGTGACGGGGATGCGCACGCCGACGCGCTGGAAGTTGTTGCGTTGCACGGGGCCGAGCGTTCCGGACGGGTCGTTCGTCGCGCCCCAGACCCGGCCGTCGTAGCCGTCGAGCGTGGCGATCCGGACGCGTTCGCCCGCCGGCAGCCCCTCGACGGTGAAGAGCGTCTGGTCCCACAGCTGGTTGGCGTCCTTGGTGTGCTTGCGGTAGCCGACCAGCGGGCTCGCGTAGGCGCCGATCTCGAACGGCGGCTCGACGTAGTTGCGCAGCACCAGGCGGTTCGCGCTGCCGGTGCCGGGCAGCACCGGTGCGACGAGCAGGGCGAGGCCCGCCGCCACGCCCACCAGCACGACCGCGGTCACCGCACGGATCCGGCGCAGCCCGCGCACGCCGGTGCGGTGCCGCGCCGACCGCAGCGCGAGCCAGCCCGTGGCCACGGCCGCGAACACCGCCCCGAGCACACCGGCCGCCTCGCCGGTGCCGAGCAGGACCACCGCGGCCAGCACGGCGAGCGGGGCGGCCAGCGGCGCGCCGCTCAGCGACACCCGCCTGGCCAGCGTGAAGCCGCCGGCCCCGCAGAGCAGTCCGAGGATGTACGGCAGCACCAGCAACGGCCCGGACCCGTCGACCGGGGGCAACGTGGTGAGCAGCTGCTTCCAGCCGTGCACGCCGACGCCCGCGAGTCCGGCGAGGGTGTCCGGCGTCGGCACGCCGCCGGTCTCGCGCATCGCCACCGCGCCGCCGAGCAGGAAGAACACGGCGACGGTCATCGCGGCGACAGCGATCATCGGGCGGCGCAGCACCGAGGCCAGGTGCCCGACGAGGGCGCCGAGCACGAGCCCGATGCCGCCGACCAGCAGGAAGCCCCAGCCGGTGTAGGTGGTCCGGAAACCCAGGAGCGCGACGGCGAACAGCGCGCACAGGAAGGCGGCGTCGACGAGGTCGTCGCGGCAGGGCACGAGTCTGGTCACTGCAGGGTTCCTCCCGCCAGCAGCGCCGGCAGATCACCGAGCTGTCGCAACGTGAGCACGGAGAACGCGGTGCTCGCCGCCCGCGTGGTGCGCCCGGCCGGGTCGACCCGCAGCACGACCTTGCGCACCTCGGCCGGGAACGCCGACGCCGCCAGGCGCAGGTCCGCGTAGCTGTGCCCGGCACCGGTGAGAACGACGACGAGCGTGGCGTCCGGTGCGGCCGCCGCGGCACGGCCGGCGGCCTCGCCGAGCGGGGGCCCGCCCGGTTCGGCGCGGGCGAACACGTCGAGCACGTGCTGGGCCTTGCCCGAGACGTGCCCGGCGGCGACCACAGTGGTGTCGATCTCGTCCAGGGTGGCGCGCTTCACCACGGAAGCGCCTGCCGACAGAGCGGTTTCGAACGCCTCGGAGTCCGGATAGGACTGTTCGGCGCCGTCGACGACCACGACGATGTGCGCACGCCGCGAGTCGAGGTACTGCCGCACCAGGAACCGTCCGTCCTGGGTGGACGAGGCGAGCTTCGCCGTGGAACGCCAGTGGATGTGCCGGCGGTCGTCCCCCGGCGCGTACTCGCGCAGCGCGTGGAACGCCAGGTCGCTCATCGAGACGTCGTTGGTGGTGCAGCCCTCCAGGTCGCGCAGCAGGCCGGTGCCGAGCGGCTCCAGCGGCACGGTCACCGGGTGCACGAACACCTCGATCGCCTCCTTCTCCACCACCGCCCGCCGCACCAGGCCGAGCGGGTCGCCCCGGACCGTCGTGGCCGGCCCGACCGCGATCACCCCGCGCCGCAGCCCGGCGATCTCGACCTCCCGGCCGCGGTCGAACACCTCGACGCGGTCCCGCCCGATCGGCAGCTCCACCTCGGGCGCGAACAGGGTCCTGCGGCCGCGGTGCTCGACCTCGACCGCGCACCGCGTCGACTCGTCGGGCCGCAGGCGGCGCCGGGCGACACCGACGTCGACGCGCACCGCACCACGGCCCAGCGTCAGCCCTGCGGCCAGCACGAGCACCAGCACCCCCGTGGCGCCGAGCAGCACGAGCTCGTCCCACCCGAGCACGGCGCCGAGCACCCAGGCCGCCACGGCCGAGACGGCGAGCAGCCGCCCCGAGGGCGAGATGGTCTCGAGCCACACGTCAGGCTCCCCGCCGCACGGGCGGTTCGATGTCCGCGAACAGCGAGTCGACCACCTTCTCGACCGTCGCGCCGTCGAACTGCGCCTCCGGGTGCAGCAGGATCCGGTGCCCCAGCACGGGGTGCGCCAGCTCCTGGACGTCGTCCGGGACCACGTGCCCGCGCCCCTGCGACAACGCCCACGTCTTCGCGACCCGCACGTACGCGAGGCACCCGCGCACCGAAACACCCAGCCGCACAGCGGGATGCGACCGCGACGCCTCGGCGATCCGGCTGACGTACGCGAGCACCACGGGGTCGACGTGCACCTGGTCGGCCAGCGCGGTCAGCTGCGCCACCGCGTTCGCCGCGATCGCCGGCGGCACGTGCGCCGACCGGTCCCGCGTCGCCGCGTCCGCCAGCAACGCCACGGTCGCGTTGTGGTCCGGGTACCCGATGCTGGTCTTCATCAGGAACCGGTCGAGCTGCGCCTCGGGCAACCGGTACGTGCCGGCCTGCTCGATCGGGTTCTGCGTGGCGATCACCATGAACGGCGACCCGACCGGGTGCGTCTCGCCGTCGACGGTGATCCGGCCCTCCTCCATCACCTCCAGCAGCGCCGACTGCGTCTTCGGCGAGGCGCGGTTGATCTCGTCGGCGAGCACGATCGACCCGAAGATCGGCCCGGGGTGGAACCGGAACACCCCGCGCTGCTGGTCGTAGATCTGCACACCGGTGACGTCCGACGGCAGCAGGTCGGGCGTGAACTGGATGCGGGCGCTGGTGCCCTGCACGGTGTTCGCCAGTGCCTTCGCGAGCGAGGTCTTGCCGGTGCCGGGGTAGTCCTCCAGCAGCAGGTGGCCGTCGGAGAGCAGCGCGGTGAGCGCCAGGCGGATCACGTGCTCCTTGCCGGAGATGGCCCGCGAGATGTTCAGCACCATCTGCTCGAAGGTCTGCGCGAACAGCCGAGCCTGTTCGGGGGTGACGGTCATGACGGTCCTTTACCAGTAGAGAGTGCCGCGAACACCGTTGCAAGTGGCCCATACATTCGATTTCGGCCAGCCGTAGTAATTCCTGGTCTGCCGGGTTTCATTCGGGCCGAAGTTCTCGGTCACGAATCCCGCAGCGGTGTGGTCGCTGTCGAACGTGCACGTCACGTTCCCCGAGAAATTCGCCGTCTGCACCACGATGTAGGCACATGATGTGGATGTGCAGTTCGGAGCGCACGCGGAGCCGCAGGGGTTGCCCTTCGACAAAGTCACGGTGGGTGGTGGCGGAGGCGGTGGTGTGGCCTGCTGCCGGGACTGGCTCAGCGAGGGCCGACCCGCGTCCGACACCGTCACGGAAACCGTCACGTTCTGCGAGTACCCGACGTCCTGGCTGCCCGACCAGCTCCAGCCGCCGACCCCGGTGGTGAACGACTGGCTGAACCCGCGGTTCGTCGTCACCTGGACGTTCGCCGGCTTGCCGTTCGGGTTGACCGACACGGAGAAGTTGACGACCGTCGCGTTGTTGTTCGACGTGTTGAGCGTGAGATCGCGCATCGGCCCGTACGTCGTCACCCCGGCGGACACCGCGCTGTTGCACGGGTTTCCGGCGTAGGCCCCGCCGCCGCTGCCGTTGCACGCCTGGAGGCTGATCGTCACCGGCTGCCCGTTCGGCAGCCCGGTCACGGTCTGCGCGGCCCCGGCCTGCCCGCCGGCCGGGTACGTCCAGGTCCCGCAGGACCCGCCGGACCACGTGCAGCTGACGGTGTTCGACTTGCCGTGCGAGGCGCCGACGTCGAACCGGAGCGTCGCCTGTCCGTCGGAACCGGTGGCGGTGGCGGAGAACCCGGTGATCGGGTCCGGGGTGGCGGTCGCCTCCATCTGGGCGGGTGCGCTGGCCGGCGAGGTGTGGCCGGCGGGTTCGGCTTCCGCGGCGGCGTTGGCGGCGACGACCGAGTAGCTGTAGATCGTGCCGTCGTTCTGCAGGCCGTCGTCGACACACGTGGTGGCGGTGACCTTGGCGCACACGGTCTTGGTGCCGCCGCCGGTGCGCGTGAGCGTGTACGTGGCAGGGCCAGGACCGTTGGCCCCCACCGCACCCCACGACACGGTGACGGCGCGGGTCTGCGCGTTGGCGGCGTTCGTGGCGGTGAACGATGGCGCACCGGGGGCCTCCGGCGCACCGGCCGACTGGCCCTCGACGGTGACCGCGGGACCGGGGCCCTGCGAGTTGACCGCGATGATCGTGAAGACGTTCCGCGCGTCGTTGTCGAGTCCGGAGGCGACCACGCTCGTCGCGCCGCCGGGTGCGGTCGTGCGGCCACCGCCCGACCACGAGATCTCGTGCCTCAGCACGGGAGTGCCCTCGTTGGGTGCGGCGGTCCGGTTCAGCTTCAGCGTGCCGTCGCGCGGTTCGGACGTGCTGAGCCCGGAGACGGCGCCCGGCACGGTGTTCGGCTGGGCCGGCGCCGACGACCCGCTCGGCTTGCCCCAGCCCACGAGGTTGTGGGCGCGCACCGTGAACGTGTACTCGGTGCCGTTGGACAGGCCGGTGATCGTGCACGGCGACGCGGCGCAGACCTGCTTGCCGCTGCCGTGGTCGACCTCGTAGGAGTCGATCGGTGCGCCGTTGCCCGAAGGCGAGCTCCACGACAGTTCGACGACCTTGCTCAGCACCGTGCGGCCGGGCACCGGAACGCCGGGCGCGTCGGGCACGCCGAGCACGTTCAGCCGGATCCGGCCGGTGACCTTGCGGTCGTCACGGCCGGTGTCGGCCACGTCGGTCACGACGACGTTGAAGTCCATCGCACCGTGCGCGTCGGAGTTCGGGGTGATGCGCACGGTCGAACCGTCGTTGCGGGCGTCGGCACCGGCACCGGCCACCTGGTTCACCGAGACCACCGAGATCTTCGGGTCACGCAGCTGCGACCGCACGTACGAGACGAGGTCGACCGTCGCGCTGTCACCGGCCTTCACGCCGTCCAACGTCACCGGCGAGACCGTGGGCGGCAGCGCGGCCGCGACCTTCACCGCGAGCTTGCCCTTCGGCCCGTCGCCCGCGCCGACCTCGATCGTCCCGGTCGAGCCCGGCTTCGCGCCGCCGGCGGCCGTGACGGTCAGCGTGCGTTCGCCGGAACCGTCCAACGACACGCCGTCGGGCTGTTCGAGCCACTTCGCCTGGTACCTGACCTCGCCGAGCTTCGACCGGTCCGCCACCCACACGTGGCACACGGCGGTGACGTCGACCTTCACCGGGAGGCCTCCCTCGACGACCGGCAGCGCCGACGACGGGCAGCGCAGCACCGGCGTGTCCGGGCCCACCTGCACCGGCACGGTGATCAGGCCGACCTCCGCCTCCGGGTCGGTGAGCGAGGTGCCGTCGGTGACCTCGAACGTCACCGCGGCCGGTCCGACGTACCCGTCCCGCGCCGTCAGCACGAGGCCGGTGTCGCCCTCGTTGCGGACCTCGAGGCCGGCGGGCGCCGCGGTCACCTTGTCGGTGGTGGTGAGCTTCGGCTGCTTGCCGGACGGGACGTCGACGTAGTCCTCGACCCGCACGGTGATCGAGCCGTCCGCGGGGACGGAGATGAGCTTGTCCGCGATGGCCCGCGGGGCGCCGGTGCCCTTGGAGGGCACGTGGATCAGCCCGGCGGCCGTCGCGCCGGAGGCGTCCTCGGCCTCGTAGGCGATCGTGCGCGGGTGGTCGCCCACCGGCACGGTGACCTTGCGCCCGGACACCTCGGCCTGGTCGTGGAAGACCTTGCTGATCTTCACCTCGCCCGCGGGTCCGTCGGGGTCGGCGACGGCGGGGCCGAGGTCGACCTCGACCGTGCTGTCCTCCTTCTTCACCACGGGGAACAGCTCGCCCGCGACCGGCGGCACCTGGTAGCCGTCGCGGCTGCGGACGGTCAGCGTCGCGACCGACGGCTGGCCGAGTCCGTTGGTGATGGCGTAGGCGATCACCAGCGGTTTGCCGGTGAGGTCCGGCGCGGTCAGTTCGACGCGGCCGTCGGTCGCCTTCACGTCACCGGGCAGCGACGGGTTGCGCGCGCTCAACGGCTCGACGGTCACCGTGTCACCGGGCGCCTGCACGTCGTTGGCCAGCACGTTGACCGCGAGCCGTGCGCCGGGTGCGGCGGTCACGACGTCGTCCACGGCGACCGGGGGCTGCGGGTCGCCCGGCGGCACCACGGCCACGCGGATCAACGACTGGCCGGTGCGGCCGTACCCGTCGGTGACCACGAACGCGAACGCGTCGGTCCCGTTCGACGTCGGGAAGGCCTCGTAGGTGAGGCTGGTGCCGGAGATCCCGACGACGCGGCCGATCTTCGGCGCCGACGCGATGCCGGTGACCGCGACCGAGTCGCCGTCCGGGTCGGCCCCGCTCGACGGCACGGTGATCGTCACGCGGTCCCCGGCGACCACCCGCACCTCGACCGGTTCCGGGGCGGGCGGCTGGTTCGGGTTCGCCGGGGTGGGCGCCGGGGTGACCGTGACGTGCGCCTTGCCCTCGGCCTGGTCGCCGTCCGGGTTCTGAACGACGTAGGAGATCTCGGCGGTGAGCGGCGCGTCGACGCGGTCCGGTGCGACGTAGCGGACGACGTCGCCGGAGACGTAGGCGGTGCCGGCGTCGCGGCCGTCGAGGGCCCGGACGGTCAGCCGGCCGTTGCCGGGCGCGCCCTGCACGTTGGCCTGCAGCGTCAACGGCGCTCCGGCGGGCGAGATGTCGTTGTCCAGCACCGGGATCGTCGTGGAGTCGCCGGCGCGCGCCGCCGCTCTGTCGTCCTTGGGGACGGGGGTGTCGTCGGCGGGCGGCGGGAGCTGCGTGACGGTGACCTCGCCGGTGACCGGACCGGTCACGCCGTCCGTCACGGAGTAGCGCACGACCTGCGGGTTGCGGTCGAGGACGGGCGCGGTGGCGTTGATCCGCAGCCACCGGCCCTTGACGACGGCGACCTCGAGCCGGCCGGAGGTGCTCTCGGCGTGCTGCACGCCGAGCAGTGCGCCGGCGGGGCTGAAGTCGTTGGCCAGCACGTCGGTGACCACCGGTTCCTGGCCGCGCACGACCGCGTTGTCCGGCATCGCGACCGGCGGCAGCGGTGCGGCGGGGGCGGCGGCGACGTCGATCCGGATCGCGCCCTTCGCGAACGGCGCGTTGCCGAACGCGGCGGTGTAGTCGAGCGGGAACGTGCCCGGTTTCGTCGCGGTCAGCGTCACGAGGCCGGTCTTGGTGTCGGTGGTGATCGTCGCGCCGGCCTGCGGTGCCACGTCCGCGGCGAGCCGCAGCACGGCCGCGGGGTCGACCGGGTCGGCGCCGGGCAGGTCGTTGTCCAGCGGGCGGACGAGCACCGGTGTGCCGACCTGGCCGCGGGCGACGTCCGGGCGGGCGACCGGCGGCACCGCGGTGGGGGCGGCCGCGTCGAGCACCCTGACGCGTTCGGTGCCGGCCACGGCGTTCGCGATGCCGTCGGTGACCTTGTAGTCGAGCTGCTGCTGCCCCGCCTGCACCGGTGCCGCGTACTCGACGAAGCCGGTCGTCGTCGTGGTGGCGACGCCGGCCTTGGCACCCGCCTCGGTGAGCACGACGGGGTCGCCGTCGAAGTCGCGCCAGTCCGCGAGCACCGGCAGCGTCAGCCGTCCGCCGGACGCGACCGACCACTCGTGCGGCTCGGCGCCCTTGCGCACGGCGGGAGCCTCGTTCTGCGTCGCGCTCCGGACCTGCACGGTGACGGCGGCCGTGGCGTTGAGGCCCTTGCCGTCGTCCACCGTGTACTTGAAGTGCGCGTCCTGGGCCTGCTCCGGCAGCGTCACCTCGACGGTCTGGCCGTCCGGGGCGATGGCGAGCGCGACGTCCTTGCGGTCGAGGTCGCTGACGGCGGTGACGGACAGGATGTTGCCCGCAGGGTCGGAGTCGTTGTCGAGCACGTGCAGCACCGTGGTGCGGCCCGGCCGCGCGCCCAGGGTGTCGTCGGTGGCTTTCGGCGGCTTGTCCTTCGCCGACTCGGTGGTGTTCTCGTTCTTGTCCTTGTCGCTGGAGTTCTGCTCCGGCGGCGGTTTCACCGACTGCCAGTCGTCGACCTTGCGCTGGGTGCTCAGGTCCCACACACCGCCGGTCGCGACGTCGTTGAGCACGATCGCCTTGCGGTTCATCCGGAACACCGGCTGCACCAGCGCCTTGGCGTCCTTGATGTTGCCGGCTGCCGCCTTCTTCCCGTCGCACGAGCGGAAGTAGCCGCCGGACGCACCGGCCCACGCGGCGTGCACGCACCCGCCGAGCCGCACGGGTTCGGCAGGGGCGCCGTCGACGCCCTCGTGCAGCGTCGCCGTGCCGTCGCCCGCCAGGTCGAACGTCCTCAGTTCGCCCCTGGTGGCCACGACGACCGCGGCCGCCTCCGGTCCGGCGTGCTGCAGGACCGCGTCCTGGCCGGTCTTCGCGGTGCGGCCGCCGGGCAGGGAGAGGGTGCCGGACTCGGCGTCGAGCACGACGGCCTGCCCGCCGACCGCGGTGATCCGCGGGTCCTTCGGCTTGGCGACCTCGCCGTACTCGGGTTCGCCGAACGCGCTGTCCTGCGGCGCCACCCGCACCGTGCGGCCGTTGGCGGACACGGCGTGCACCGTGCCGTCGAGCCCGACGGCGAGCGCCGCCGCTGCGGCCGCGTCGAGGGTGGCGAGCGGCGGAGTCTCCTGGCTCAGCTGGTCGAGCGCGCTCACGCCGGCCTCGGTGTCGACCCGGCTCGCCCACACCTTGCCCGCGGCGGGGTCGAGCACGGCGAGTGTGCCGCCCGCGAGCGCGACCTGACCTCCGCTGGGCAGGGCGAGCCCGTGGTCACCCAAGGTCACCGAACGCGCGACGTCGACCGGGTACAGCTTGCCGCCCGCGCGATCCCGCGCGACCACGGCGGCGGCGTCCTGGACGACGTCGAGCTGGTAGTTGCGCTGCGCGCCACCGGGTGGGTTGAACGCGGCGTCGAGCGACCCGACCGGTTTGTTGAGGCGGCCGAACAAACCGTCGCGGTCGCTGGTGACCCACACACCGCCGTCGTCGAGGTCGACCTGGCGCACCGGATTTCCGGTGGACGTGAACGCATAGGCGACGAGAGAGGTGGCGGCGAGGACGAGCACCGTTGCGGACGCGAGCGTCGTTCGGTGCTTCTTGAAGAATCCCACTGTTTCCCTCACTGCGGTCGCATGCGTTCGCCGTCGGTTCCGTCAACCGCCTATCGGGCCGATCCGGGAATTCGTTGCAGCATTCACCCGAATGCTGACGAACAATTATCCGCAGCTCTCCTGCGACCAGTCCGCGGTCGCGTTGCCGCCGTCCGCGCGCACCACTTTCACCTGCAGGCACACGGGTTCCGCGCCCTCGACGTCCACTTGCGGCTGCTTCTCGACACCGGTGCGCGCACCGTCCGGCGTGCGCCAGGAGAACGTGTCCGTCGCCTGCTGGGCCGAATAATTCCACGTGAAGCGGACCGTTTTCGCGTCCAGTCGCGTGGCCGTGATCGAGGGCCTGCCCGGTGGTGCGTCACCGGCACCGGCGTTCTGGTCGGGAGCGTCCTCGGTGAGCGTGGTCGCCGTGGAGCCGCCGACCGGCTTTTCCTGCCCTGACACCAGGAACACCCACACGCCCGCGATCGCGGCCACCGCCAGGAGGCACGTGAGGTAGAGGGGCCAGCGCCTGGGCCCGGGACTTCCCCCGCGTCCCGGCTCGGCGACGACCGGTGGCGACGGGCGGACCATCGTCTCCGGCTGCGCCTTGCGCGCCGTGGTGTGCGGCACCGGCCTCGGCGGCGGGAGCACCAGTTCGGGCGGTTTCCTTTGTGTCGGCGGGGAAACCGGCGGGGGCGGTGCGACGAACCGGGGAGCGGCCACCTGGGGCGAGGGCTCCGGCTCGGGTTCCGGCGCGGGCATGAGCTCGAGCTCGGTCTCCCGGAACCGTTGCGCCTTCTGGATCCTGTTCAGCCCGGCGGCGAACTCGTGCAACGACCCGGGCCGTGCCGCCGGGTTCTTCGCCATGCCGCGCAACAACAACCGCTGCAGGTCGGCGGGCCCGGTGAGCGCCTGGGGCAGCCACCCGCTCAAGATCCGCCGCTCGATCGCGTCCGGCGAGTTGTCCGCACCGGGCGGCATGAACGGCGAGTACCCGACCAGCAGGTGCCACAACGTCGCCGCGAAGGAGAACACCTCGGACGGGATGCCGTCGCGAACCGCGGTGGACCGGTCGAGCAGTTCCGGCGCCGACCACGGCAGCGACAACGCCACCTCGGCGTCCTCGGTGCGTTCGGCCAGGCGGCTCGCGATGCCGAAGTCGGTCAGGCAGGGGCGCCGGTACTCGTTCATGAGCACGTTGGCGGGCTTGATGTCGCGGTGCAGCATCCCGCGTTCGTGCGCGGTCTCGATCGCCCCGGCGATCTGCACGCCGATGTCGAGGACTTCCTTGACCGACAACGGGGAGCGGGCCGAGAGCTTCGCGAGGTCGCCGCCGGGGCAGTAGTCCATGACGAGGTACGGGCGCCCGTCCGCCGCGGTGCCCGTGCCGTACACGGTCACGACGTTGGGGTGCTTGCGCAGCTTCGCCATCGACTCGCCCTCGGCGATGAACCGCTCACGCACCGCCTCGGACAGTCCGGACGACTTCGGCACCTTCACCGCGACCTCGTCCTTGAGGTTGCGGTCGTAGTACCGGTGCACCATCGCGAACCCGCCGGCGCCGATGTCGCCGCGGTAGTCGAAGTCCTGGATCTGCGGCGGTCCCGCGCTCATCCGCTCACCTCGAAGGTGAAGTGGACCTGGTCGCCGAGCGTCACGCGGGTGCCGGGCGTCAGGAACTGCTCGATGTGCGGGGCGAGCTTCTCGGGCGGGCAGCCGGGGCGGGACACCGTCGTGCCGTTCGTGGAGCCGAGGTCGCGCACCAGCACGTCCCAGCCCGACAGGCGGACGTCGACGTGCGTGCGCGAGATGTCCGTGTCGTTCTCCCTGCCGACCTGGACGAGGTTCGCGCCCCTGCGGTCACCGCTCGGATCGCGGCCCATCACCACGTCGCGGTCGAGCGCGATGGTGTCGCCGTTGGAGAGCCTGAGCAGGCCCAGCACCGGCATGGCCAGCATCGCCGCGTCCTGGTGCGGCAACGCGACCTCGCACACCCGGCAGTGCACCGCGTAGTCGGAGCTGAGGTGCCCCTGCGGGCAGCGCTTCGCCCGCACCAGCCGTGCGCCACCGGTTTTGCCCGTGTGCAGCATCCGCGTGTCGTTGGGCGAGGCGCTGGAGCGCAGGACGGTCTCGGTGACCGGCTCGAGCTGCGGCGCCGGCACCGGTTGGGGCGCGGGCATCGGTTGGGGGGCGGGCACCGGTTGGGGGGCGGGCACGGGTTCTGCCCAGGCCGCCGTGGCGGAAGCCTGGGGCGCCCAGTCGAACGACTGGATCACGCCCGTCATCTGGGTGACCTGCGGGCGCGGCTCCTCTCGCACGACAGGTTCCTCCTGCAGCACAACGGTGTGCTCGACCGCGGGCACCACCGGGAGTGCCGGGGTCGCCGGTTGCGGCACGTCCGACACCGTCACCACGAGCTCGCCCGCCAGCACCACCCCGGCGGCGACCGGCAACGCGGGACCGCTCGCCCCCAGTGCGACGCGCAGCCGTGCCACGTCCTCGAGGTTGCGGTCGACCCACGTCCCCACACCAGCCGCGCTGATCTCGTCGACGGCACCGTCCTGGCGGACGACCTGCACCTGCGCCCCGCCGCGCACGACGGCGCGCCTCTCCGCCGCGGCGAGCCGGACGAGCGCGAAGCCGCTCACCGCGCGAAATCCCTCGTCCATGATCGCCGCGACGACCTCGTCCAGAGGCTCGTCCGAGCGCACCAGCTCCCAGCACCGGCGGACCAGCTCTGCCTCGGGTGCCACGGCCAGCAGCAGCCACGTGTGCTCCCCCACCACCGCGACCCACGTGCCCGGCACGTACTCGGCAGCGGTCATCGCGAACTCCGCGGCACGGTGTCGCAAGTGGACTCACGGGCCACGGGGTAGTCGACGACGAGCGCCGTGACGTTGTCCCGCGCACCGGCGGCGACAGCCCGGTGCACGAGAGCCGCGGCGGCGTCCTGCGCACCGGCGTGCTGCCTGAGCACGTCCTCGATCTCGCCGTCCGCCACCTCGTTCGTCAGGCCGTCCGTGCAGATGACGAACCGCTCCCCCGCGTGCGGCGGGAACAGCCAGAGGTCCGGGTCCGAGATGCCGGCGCTGCCGAGCACGCGCGTGACCACGTGCCGCCGCGGGTAGGTCCGCACCTCGTCGGCCGTCAGCAGTCCCGCCTCGACGAGTTCCTGCGCCTCGGAGTGGTCGACGGTGAGCTGCGTCAGCTCCGCGCCGTCGAACCGGTAGACCCGCGAGTCGCCGACGTTGAACACGACCCAGTGCGGCCTCTCGGACACCGTGACGAGCGAGATCCCGGAGACCGTCGTCATGCCGCCGTGCTCGGCCTCCTCCAGCGACCGCCCGGCCGCGGCGAGCGTCTCCCGCACGTCGTCCAGCCCGTGGCCGTCGAGCTCGTCGAGCTGCCGCAACCGCGCGACGAGGTGCGCACTGGCGACCTCCCCCGCGGCGTGCCCGCCGACCCCGTCCGCCACGGCGAACACCCGCCGGCCCGCGATGGCGTTGTCCTCGTTGACTTCCCGCACCACACCGGGGTGCGTCGTGACGCCGGTGCGAATCACCACGCTCACCCGCTTCCTCCGTTCGCCCGTTCGGACCTCTCATCGCTGCGCACCGGCCCGGTGTTAGGCGGAAAAGAAGACAAAAACTGGCCACGGAAAACAGGAAACGTCCGGCCGCGTTCCGGCGATGGTTCATCGGCCCCGTGGCCGCAGACGATCGAGGGAGGGCGTGATCGGACCTGATCAGCGAGGCGACAACGGCGCGTGGACGCGCAACCACGTGGACGAGAACCTCGGCAACACCATCCAAACGGGTGAAGCCCGGGGCGACGTCAACGTCGGCACCTCCACCTACCACTCCCGCACCACGACGATCAGCCTGCCCGCCGCCGGCGTGATCATCGGCGTGGTGCTGACCGTCGTGATCGGCCTGGTGGTGTGGAAGGTGGTGGCGACCGGCGACACCCCGACCGCCGCACCGACACCCCGGCCGACCGACACGGCAGCACAGGCCGACGCCACCACGCCCCCCACGACCAGCACACCGGCACGCACGTCCGCACCAGCGCGGGAGATCCGCCTGTCGGCCAAGACCGGCGTGGACGTCGACGGCGACGACTTCACCGCCAAACGCGCCGACGGCGCCAACGGCAAGACGGATCTCTATTTGAACGAGTACAACCTCTTGTACGCCAACGGAAGCAACTTCGCCGACGACCGCGGCCCCGAACAGCAGGCGCACGAACGCTGCACCGAGGCCATCGCCAACGGCGACAACACCGCCACCACGGTGCTCCCGGCCCTCACGGGGTCGCAGTACTGCTTCGTCACCTCGGACGGCCGCGTCGGCTGGCTGCGGATCAAGACCACGACGCTGTCGTCCTTCGACTCGTCGTCCTCCGTGGTCTTCGCCGTCCGCACCTGGCCGCGCTGAGCCGGTCAGTCGGCCCGGACCCGCGCCTTGGCCTTGGCCGCGCCGATGACCGACGGGGGCAGGTTCTCGCCGGGGACCTCGAACAGGTCGCCGCCCATGACGTAGCTGGCGGAGCGGTGTTCCTTGTCGTCGTCGCCCTTGCCGCCGGCGCCGGGTGCGCCGCCCATCGGGGCACCGCCCATGCCGGCACCCGCGGCGCCGGCCGCGCCGGGACCGGTCATGCCCATCGGCATGCCGCCGCGCATCTGGCCCTGCACACCCGCGGAACCACCGGGGGCCATCGACCCGCCCGCACCACCGGCACCGCCGCCACCCGCACCGCCACCGAAGGCACCGCTACCGGCACCGCCGCCGAAGGCACCGCCACCGCCGCCGGCTCCACCGCCCATGGAGGGGGTGAACGGCATGGGGCCGCCCTTCATGCCTGCGCCGCCGGCACCGCCGCCACCACCTGGGCCGCCACCGAAGCCGCCGGTCCCGCCACCGCCACCAGCACCACCGCCGAAGGCACCGCCGCTACCACCGAAACCACCGGCCCCACGGGGGCCACCGGTCCCGGCGGGACCCGGGTAACCGGGCGCGGACGGGGTGAACTTCGGGTTCTGCGGCAGGTAGTTCGGAGTGGTGACGTCCCTGCCGACGGCCGGGACCTTCGGGATCTGCGGCATCTGCGGCGTGTAGGTGCTGCTGCCACCACCGGCACCGCTGGTGACCGTGGTGCCCGTGCTCGCGGACGGGGCGTAGTTCGGCGCGGCCGGCGTGTACGTCGAAGCGGAGGTGTTCGTCGTGCCGGGGCTGTATCCCGGCATCTGCGGCGTGTAGCCACTGCCACCACCCGTACCCGCACCGCCACCGGCACCGGCACCGGCACCGCCGTTGACGTTCGGCGGCGAGGCAACGGCACCGGCACTCGCTGTCTGCGTGGACATGAACGCGTCCACGCCACCCAAAGCGGGAGCGGCGCCGGAGCGCGCCACGGCCATCACCGGCTCCTCGACCTGACCGGTGTTCGGGTTGAACGGCGGCTTGAACGCGGGCACCGACGAGTCGATCTGCCGCGAGCTGGTCTCCATCGCGGTCATCACCGACACCGCTTCGTCGTGCGCCGCACGGGAAACGGCGTTCGCCACCGCGATGTCCACAGTGGCCAGGAGGAAGGCGGTAGTGCCCGGCTGGGTCAGCGCGGCGGCCGCCCGCATCCAGTCGAACTCGACCGGGGCGGGCATCTGCGCGCGGGCGGACTCCATCACCCGGCCCTGGTCGGCGACCTTGCCGCCGACCTCCACCGCCGTCTTCGCGGTCTCGTCGACCCAGTCCCCGAGCTTCTTCATCGCGTCGCGGGCGGCCTCGGCGGCCGCACCCGTCCACTTGGACTCCGACGAGGTGATCACGGAGTTGATCGTCCGCGAGGCCTCGGTGAGCTCGTTGCCGTACTTGCTCCAGTCGGAGCTGATCTGGCCGGCCTGGCCGGGGTCGTTGTTGTTGTGCACCGCGGCGTAGAGCTCTTGGTGCGATCGCGACGCCCAGTTCTGGGGGTCCGTGAGGACCGGGACGTTCTCGGCCTCACCGGAATCCACATCGGAGAACACGACCGGCCCACCTCTCGACTCGTAGGGCATGACTCAGCTCTCGCCCATGTGCTTCTTGAGCTCGATCTGCTGTTCCTCGTCGAGGCGGGTGAAGTTCTCGATGGCGGTCACGATCGAGTTCTTCGTCTGCTCGAGGACCGTGCGGTACGCGGTCATGACGCTGACGAACGAGTACTGCTCACCCTCCGCCCGGTGGGTGAACTTGTCGCGCATCTTGTCGCCGACCGGGTTGGCGCCCAGCGGCGCCGGACGCGCGATGCTGGTGTTGGCGCGCTCGAGCCACGAGTCGACCTGGTCGATCTGGGCCTGGAACTGCTTGCGCAGCTCCTCACCCGCAGCCGGGTCGAGCTGCACCTGACCCGAGGTGACGGTGTCCTTCAGCGGGACAGCGTCGTTGTCACCGACGATGCGCACAGATCACACTCCCGTTGCCCTGCGGCACAGCCACATCTCCGCCGCCACCAGCTACACGGACGCGACCTCCGGTTGGTTCACACCGGTTTTCCACACCCTCCGCGCGTGTTCGGATGCGGATCAATCACCTAACAATTCTTTTACTCTCCGTATCAAATGGTCCATTTGATGGGCCGTAATTCATCCTTTCGCGGCATCGACTCGTGATCGTGTTGCTACTCTCCGAAACAGGGAGGTACTTCATGACAGAGGCCGACAGGGTGGACGGGGACCACGAGGCCCGGCTCGCGGAGCAGCGCCACCGGCTGGCTTTGGCGAGAGCCGGGTACACGCCGCCGGCGCCGGAGCCGTACGAGCTCGAGGACTCGGTCGCCACGGCGCCGGGGGTGAGCGTCGTGGTGCGGGACCGCCGGATCATCTGGCTCGACGTCCACCCGGACCTGCTCACGCAGCCGCCCGGCGCCGTGTCGGAGCCGCTGCGGACGGCCATCAACAGCGCCTTGGAGCAGTCGCTGCTCGACACGCCCGGCGCCGGTGACCCGGGACCCGACCTCGCCGCGCTGGGTCAGCAGCTCGCGGACTTCACCCGGCAGGGTGGTGAGGCGTTGCGCCGGATCCAGGGCCTGCTCGAGGCGTCGATGGCGAAGACCGGCATCCGCGGTGACAGCACGCCCCAATACGTCGACCACCTGTTCCAGGACGCGATGGACGTGGTGAGCTCCACGCAGGCGGCGTTGTCGGCGGATCCGGCGCCGATGCTCGTCGGTGAGGGCAGCGACGAGGACAACGAGGTCAACGCCGCCGTCGTCAGCGGCCAGGTCCACGCGCTGTCGCTGACCGTCGTCGCGCTGCAGTACCCGCCCGCGCAGCTGACGCAGTCGGTGATCCAGGCGGTCAACACCGCGTTCGACGAGTGGGAGCGCCTGGCGAGCGCCGCGGACCGGCCGGGGCTGGACGTCGCCGCGTTGCAGGCGATCAGCGACCAGGCCGAGAGGGTCCGCGACCAGAGCATGCAGCACCTGCGCTCCTACACGACGAACCTCACCTCGATCATGCGCACCATCGACTAGGGAGTGAGCACGATGTCCGGGATGGAAGTGTCCACCGAGATGATCGGTGGGTCCGCGAAGGAGATCCTGGGGACCGGCGATTCCCTGACGAGCGACATCGCCACGTTCCGCAGCCAGACCGAGGCGCTGACCGGCGCGTTCGGCGGAGACGAGCTCGGCTCGGCGCTGGGCACGATCTACCAGATCGTCTCCGAGGCCGCGTTCGAGTCCTTCGAGGACAACGCCGACGGACTTGCGGAGATCGGCCACAACCTGCAGGGCATGGCCGACGACTACGACGCCATCGAGGCCTTCAACCGGGACTCGTTCCAGCAGATCATGGGAGATTTGGGATGACCACCGGCATGATGCTGCCGCCGGAGCTGTCCGGGCTGCTCAACGCCCTCGGCTTCAACTGGCCCGAGAGCGACGAGGGCAAGCTCTTCGACCTCGGCGGTCTCTGGTCGGGCTTCGCCGACCGCCTCGGCCCCGCCGCCGCCACCGCCGAGGGGCACGCCCAGCAGGTGCTGAGCGGCAACAGCGGCGCGGCCATCGACGGCTTCAAGGCGTTCTGGAGCGACGACGAGGCGCCGAAGAAGAACCTCGAGGACGGCGCCACCGCCTCGTCGCTGATCGGCGCGGGCCTCTACGTGTGCGCGGGGGTCGTGGTCGCGCTCAAGATCGCCGTCGTGGTGCAGCTGGCCATGCTCGCGGTCCAGATCGCCCAGGCCATCGCCACCGCGGTGCCGACGTTCGGCCTCTCGCTGCTCGAGATCCCCGTCTTCAAGGAGATCACCTCGCTCCTCGTCGACCAGGCCATCGACCTCGCCATCAGCCAGGTGCTCAGTGCCTAAGGTCAAGAAGCCCAAGGCGAACAAGACCATCACCAACGCCGGGGTGTTCAACCCCATCGGCACGAAGCTGCGCACCGCGAAGCGCCCCGCGGGCAACAACAACGTCCAGGCGCTCGACGTCGACTCCTACATCAACCTCAAGAAGCGGGAGAAGGTCGGCGACAACCTGGAGCACGACCACATCCCGTCGTCGGCCGCGCTCAAGCGCGCCGAGGAGAAGCGGCTCGGCCGCAAGCTGACGAAGCAGGAAGCCGCCGACCTGCACAACAAGGCGAACGCGATCGAGGTCCCGAAGGACGTCCACGCGAAGAGCGACACCTTCCGCGGCAAGAACACGAAGCAGCAGATCGAGGACGACGCGGCGGACCTCAGCAAGGCCGCGAAGAGGGACTACGCTACGACCCGCGCCAACCTCATCGCGAAGGGCTACTCGGTCAAGGACGTCGACGCGGCTCTCGACAAGTTGAAGGCCGAGAACCTGAAGAAGGGCATATGACCACGGTTTCCGGTGAGATCACCGTATTTCTGGACGTGCTGGGCCTGCGCCAGGGCGACAGCCGCATCCTCGACGCGATCGTCCTCGTCGGACCCGCGATGGAGGTCAGCGAGTACGACTTCGACGGGGAGAAGTCCACGTACTTCGTCTTCAAGGAGGCCGGCACCGAACTCCTCTTCGAGGACGACGTCCTGGCCTCGGCGATGGTGCGGACCCAGCCGGATCCCGAGGACGAGACCTACGGCCAGTACCCGCGTCCCGGCGCGCTGGTGCAGGGGCTCTCCGCCACCGCCACCCGCGACGAGGTGACGGCGGCCCTCGGCAGTCCGGAACGCAGCGGTCCGAGCTTCGACCGGTTCCAGGTGGACAACCGCTACCTGCACTTCGAGTTCGGCGCGAACGGGCGGGTCGCCCGGATCTCCGCGCTGCTCGAAGCGGTCTAGCCGGCAGTTCCCCCACGGGCACGTCACCACGTCGGTGA
>NZ_JBHXCW010000098.1:0-26624 GCF_042725365.1 Lentzea sp. NPDC060358
GCCTCCCCCCACGTGCGACGGCGGGGGAAGGCGCCCTTCGGGTCGTGCTACTGGCCCGCGGTGGCGTACCCGGCGGCGACCGGCGCCGCGGGCACCTCGGCGTCGAACACCACCCGTCCGTCGACCCAGACCTTCTTCGGCCGCAGTTCGTCGTCCCACCAGACGAGGTCCGCCACGGCACCCGGCGCGAGCCGGCCGAGACCGGACTCCCCGATCACCTCCGCCGGCACGATCGTCGCCGAGGCCAGGGCGTCCGCGACGGGCACCCCGACCGAGACGATGTTCCGCACGGCGCGGTCGAGGGTCAGGGCGGACCCGGCGATCGTGCCCTCCGGCGACCGCGGCACCCCGTCCTCGGTGAGCAGCACGTCCGCACCACCGAGGTGGTAGCGGCCGGGCGGCATCCCCGCGGCGGCGACCGCGTCCGTGACCAGCGCGACCCGCGCTCCGGCCGCGTTGAACACGAGACGGCACACGTCGGGACCGACGTGCGCGAGGTCCGCGATCAGGCCGAGCGTGAACCGTTCGTCGACCAGCGCCACGCCGGGCACACCGGGTTCGCGGTGGCCGAGCGGCCGCTGGGCGTTGAACAGGTGCGTCACCATGCGGGCGCCGGCGTCGGCGGCCTCACGGGTCTGCTCGCCGGTCGCGTCGGAGTGCCCGACGGCCACCAGCACCCCGGCCTCGACGAGGCGGCGGACCGCCTCGAGGCCACCGGGCTGCTCCGGTGCCATCGTCACCATCCGCAGCGCCCGGCGCAGCGTGTCGTCCTCGAGCAGAGCCGAGATCTGGTCCGGTCCCGGCTCGACCATGAACGACGGGTCGTGCACCCCAGCCCGTTTCGGCGACAGGAACGGTCCTTCGAGGTGCACCCCCAACGGCCGTGCCCCGACCCCGTCCGGCAACGCGGCGGAGGCCGACAGAACTGCCCTGGCCTGCCTCAGGACCACGTCGACCGGTGCGGTGATCAACGTGGGCAGGAACCGGGTCACCCCGGTCGACGGCAGGGCTTCGGCGACGGACCGCATCCCGGCGGCGTCCACCTCGGCGAAGTCGACGCCGACGGCGCCGTTCACCTGGACGTCGACCAGGCCCGGTGTCAGCAGGCCGTCGGACAGGACCTCTGCGCCGGGTGGAGCTTCACCGGTGGTCACTTCGACGATGCGGCCGTCCCTGATCCGCACCGAGGCAGGACCGACGATCGTGCGACCGAGCAAAGCGCGCGGTGCTGCGA
This sequence comes from Lentzea sp. NPDC060358, assembly GCF_042725365.1. Lineage (NCBI taxonomy): Bacteria > Bacillati > Actinomycetota > Actinomycetes > Pseudonocardiales > Pseudonocardiaceae > Lentzea > Lentzea sp. NPDC060358. The sequence goes on from NZ_JBHXCW010000098.1 coordinate 1,235, forward strand.
CAACGGCGTCCAAGATCCCTCCTAGAATGGTCCAGACCATTATGCGGACAACAGGGCCCCCCGTCACCTGTCGTTACCGAATAACAATCTCACAGATCATTATGTGAATCATGGGCGAAACGACCGGGTTGGCACGAACCCGGCCGCCTTTGTCGCATACTGGACACCAGACATCCGAGGTCTACGACGAGTTGAGGGTGCCCGTGGCAGTCACTGACGATGCGATCCTGCGCGTCAAGGAGATGATCGTGTCGGGCGAGCTCAAGCCGGGCGACCGCCTCCCGCGGGAGGCCGACCTGGCGGAGCGCCTGGGGCTGTCCCGAAACTCCCTGCGCGAGGCCGTCAAGGCGCTGTCGCTCGTCCGGGTGCTCGACGTCCGCCAGGGCGACGGCACGTACGTCTCGTCCCTGCGCGCCGACGACTTGCTGGGCGCGCTGTCGTTCGTCCTCGACCTGCACCGCGGCGAGGACTCGGTCCTGGAGGTGCTCCAGGTCCGCCGCATCCTGGAACCCGCGGCCGCCGCCATGGCCGCCCAGCGCGTGGACGCCGACGAGATCGTGAAGCTCCGCGCCCTCTGCGACGCCGCCGAGTCGGCCAAGTCCGTGGAGGAACTGGTCGAACACGACCTGGAGTTCCACCGCGCCATCGCCCAGTGCTCCGGCAACGCCTACCTGGCCCAGCTCCTCGACACCCTGGCCGGCCCGACCGTGCGGGTGCGGATCTGGCGCGGCATCACGCAGTCCAACGCCGTGGACCGCACGGTCGCCGAACACCGCGCGATCGTGGACGCCCTGGCCGCACACCAGCCGGAACTCGCGCGCTCGTGGTCCACGGTGCACGTGGCCGGGGTCGAGCAGTGGTTGTCAGACCTGGCCTAGCTCGTCGCGCTTGACGGCCTTCACGAACGCGGCCCAGCTCGGTGCGGTGATGGTCGCGGCGTGGTTCTTGGAGTCGCGGACGAGCGCGGTGGAACTGGTCAGCGCGACCTCGACGCAGTTGCCGTCGCCCCCGTTGTCGCTATGGCTGCTCTTGCGCCACACGTCGATCCCTACCTCTCGGCAGCCGAGCTCTCGATCCACACGGCGGACTGCTCGGGGGTCAACGCCAGCTTCGAGAGGTGCTTGAAATTGAGGCTAGCAGCCTCGACCCGGGCCAGATCCTCGATGTGAACCGCCCCCGCCGGATGCTCGACGTACAACACCCGCGGGTCACTGGGGTAGGGGAAGTCGAGCAGCGTGAACGAGCCGTTGTGCCCTTCGTGCAGGCCGATCGAGTCGGGGACGACCTGCACGGTGACGGTGGGCAGCTCGCTCACGTGGTTGATGTGCCGCAACTGCTCCCGGTCCGCGTGGCGCAGCGCGGACTCGGCGATGACCGCGTGGAGCTCGAGCGGCTTGTCGCCGTGAAGGCGTTGCTGACGACGCGTGCGCATCGCGACCTGTTGCTCGACCCACTTCCTCGATCGCGGCGTCCGGGCACCCGCGAACACCGCGCGCATGTACCTGTTGGTCTGCAGCAGTCCCGGGACGTAGCCGACCTCGAACGTCCTGATCACGGTGGCGTCGTGTTCAAGGCTCACGTAGCCCTGGCCGTCCTTGCGGAACTGGTGCCACCACGTCTTCTCGACCGCGAGGTTCCACATCTCGACGTACGCGCCGGCGTCGTCGGCTATCACGCCGTACATGTCCAGCATCGTCTCGAAGGCGGTGTAGTCGGGCACCTGGCCGTTCTCGATGCGGCTGACCTTGGGGACGTTGTAGTGCAGGCGGTCGCCGATGTCCCGCTGGCTGAGGCCGGACCTCTCCCGCAGCTCTTGCAGCACTCTGCCGAGGCGGCGCTGGCGGAAGGTCGGATCGGGCACGAATGAGACGGTATCGGCGTGATCTGGAATCTGAGATTCTCAGTCACCCGGACGTGGCAAACCCGACTGAGGGCAAAAAGAAACCCGGCCCACGAGGGACCGGGCGGATATAGGTGCATGCTAGCACGAAACTTGCGTGCATGCATGCATCACCAGCCGGGCGGGCGCGTGTAACGGCCGGAGGGGTCAGGCAGCTGGTGAGCTTGGTAGTCGGCCGCCGCCAGCGTTCGCCACCAGTGGTGACCGGTGCCCACACCGGTTCCCGCGCTCATCGACAAGGCTCCGGCCGTGTAACCACCACCTGGGTTGACCACACCCACCGGCACCCTCCGCCAAGCGTGCTCGACCGGCAGCTTGAGGTCGCTGTCGTTGCTGACGAGCACGACGGCGTCGACCGCGCCGGTCAGCACGTCGACGAGGAGATGAGAAGCGACGTTGACGTCCGAGCCCTTTTCCTCGAACGTCGCCACCGAGGCCATGAACAACGCTCCGGTGACCGGCTGCCCCTGAGCCTGCACCTTGATCGGCCAGTCCGGCTGGACGAGCACAGGCCGGCCGCGGTTGCCCTCCGTCGCCAGCGGCCGCTTGATCACCTTGCTGATGTAGTTGCCGTACTCGACGTGGTCGGCGCTCCCAGAAGCCAGCAGGGCCTTCAGGTAGACGTCCTGGTCCTGCGAGCCGGATGCGTTGTGGGCCGAGCTGATCCTCGCCGTGCAGTAGACGATCCGGTCGACGTGAGCGCCCGGCCAGTTGGACGACTGCTCGGCCAGCAGGGAGCCGACCAGCGCTCGCACATCGAGCCAACGCCACCCTGAAGTGCCACGGCCGCAATGCTTTCGTCCGCCGTAGTACAGGTTGTAGCCATCCACGTACACACCCACACGCATTGGCCGACGACAGACCGCAGGCGAGTCGGACCCAAACGAGTGAACGCGCCTACATCTGGCGAAGCTGTTCCAAGACCACCCGAACGGCTGGCTGCCCGTCCGCCCGGTTCCGCACAACCGCTGACACGGTCCGGAAAACCTGCTGCTTCAACGGCCGCAACGCCACCCCGGGCCGCCGCGCGACGGACGGCACCAGCGCCACCCCGAGCCCGGCCTCGACCAGACCGCACATCACCCCGAAGTCGTCGCAATAGGCTTGGGCCCGGGGCACGAACCCGGCCGCCCCGCAAGCCCTCTGCGTCAGCTCGTGGCAGGACGCGTCGGTCCGGGGCATGATCCACGGCCGGTCGGCCAACGCCGAGAGGTCCACGGAATCCTGCTGCACCAACGGGTCCGACAGCGGCAGGGCGACGTTCACCGGTTCCACGAACAGCTCGAACGACTCGCAGGACTCCGGCAATGACCGCGGCATGATGTTGTAGGAGTGGATGAGGGCGATGTCGACGTCCCCGCGCCGCAACGCGGGCAGTGAGGCCTCGGGTTCCATCTCGTGCACGAACAGGTCCACATCGGACCCGTGCGCCGACCGCAGCACCTGGATCACCCGCGGCAGCAACGCGGCCACCGACACGAACGCGCCGATCCGCACGACGCCCGAGACCGAGGTGCGGAGAGAAGCCAGATCGGCTTCGGCGGCCGCCAGCTGGTCCAGCACCAGCTGCGTGTGCGCGGCCAGCACGTGTCCGGCGCGGGTCAGGGACAACCGGCGGCCGTCCCGTTCGACCAGCGGGACACCGGCCTCCCGTTCCAGCGCGGCGAGCTGCTGGGACACCGCGGGCGAGGTCACGTGGAGGGCCTCGGCGGCGGCCGTGACCGTGCCGTGGACCGAGAGCGCGTGGAGCAACCGGAGCCTTCGCACGTCCAACACAAAGCTCAGCTTAACGTTCCGAGCAGAAACTCTAACTGGAACTTCGCGAAAACTGGAGCCACGCTGGAGTCATGTTCGGACGAGTGCTGGTAGCGATGGTCACCCCGTTCACCCCCGACGGTGACCTCGACCTGGAGGGTGCGCAGGAGCTGGCGGCGCACCTCGTCGACCGGGGTGGCGCGGACGGGCTGGTCGTCAACGGCACGACCGGTGAGGCGCCGACCACGACCGACGCCGAGAAGGCGCAGGTCGTCAAGGCCGTGAAGGAGGCCGTCGGCGACCGGACGCAGATCCTCGCGGGCGTCGGCACCAACTCCACGCGGCACACCGTCGAGCTCGCGCAGCAGGCCGAGGCCAACGGCGCGGACGGGCTGCTCGTCGTCACGCCCTACTACAGCAAGCCCACGCAGGAGGGCGTCGAGAACCACTTCCGGCAGGTCGCGAACGCGTCCGGGCTGCCAGCGCTGCTCTACGACATCCCCGGCCGCACCGGCACGGCGATCGACACCGAGACGCTGCTCCGGCTCGCCGAGCACCCGCGGATCGTCGGCGTGAAGGACTGCAAGGTCGACCTGCTCGCGACGGCGAAGGTCATCGCCGAGACCGGGCTCGACTACTACTCCGGCAACGACGAGCTGGTCCTGCCGCTCTACTCGATCGGTGGCGTCGGCACGGTCAGCACCGTCGGCCACGTCGTCGGCAACGAGATCAAGGCGATGCTCGACGCCTACGACGAGGGCGACAACAAGGAGGCCCTGCGCCGCCACCAGGCGTTGCTGCCGGTGATCACCGCGATCATGACCCGCGAACCCGGTGCGGTGGCGGTCAAGGCCGCGCTCACCCTGCTCGGGCTGCCGTCCGGGCCGGTCCGCGAGCCGCTGGTCGCGGCCACGCCGGAACTGATCACCGAGCTGAAGGCGCTCTTCGCCTAGAGCCCGTAGACCCGGCGAGCGGTGCCCGAGAAGACCTCGGCCTGCTCGCCGGCGGACAGCTCGGACACCAGTTCCCGAGCCGCCCCGAGCCATTCGGAGTACGAGGCGGCGAGCAGGCACACCGGCCAGTCCGAGCCGAACATCAGCCGCTCCGGGCCGAACGCGTCCAGCACCACCTCGAAGTGCGGGCGCAGGTCGGCGACGGTCCAGGACGTCCAGTCGGCCTCGGTGACCAGGCCGGACAGCTTGCACGTCACGTTCTCGTGCGCCGCCAGCGACCGGATCAGCTCGGCCCACTCGCCTGCGTCCGAACCGATCGCGGGCTTCGAGCAGTGGTCGACCACGAACTGCACGTCGCCCAGCGCCGCCACCGTCCGGCGGGCGGCCGGCAGCTGGTGCGGCAACGTCAGCAGCTCGTACACCAGCCCGTGCGCGCCCACGGCCGCCAGCCCGTTCCAGACGTCTTTGCGGCACAACCACTCCGGGTCCGGCTCACTCTGCACCTGGTGCCGGATCCCGCGCAGCCACGAGCCGTTCGGCCCGTCGGCCAGCGAGGTCAGGGCGTCCCCGACGGCGGGCGAGGTCAGGTCCGTCCAGCCCACCACCGCGGCGACCACGTCCGACGACGCGGCCACGGCCAGGAACTCCGGGGTCTCCTCCGGCACGCACACCGTCTGCACCAGCACGGATGCGGACACCTCCGGTGCCGCGGCGAGGAAGTCCGGTTCCAGGAACGACCGCCGGATCGCGCCCATCGGCGGGTCGGTGATCCAGTCCTGGTCGCGGGCGGACAGGTCCCACAGGTGGTGGTGGGCGTCGACGATCACGGCGTCGGCACCTCCTCGCCCAGCAGTCCCAGCGACTTCAGCTCCTCCCACACCCCGGGTGGGATCGAAGCCGAGAACCAGGCCGCGTTCGACGTCATCTGCTCGGCCGTGCGCGACCCGATCACCACGGACACGACCGCCGGATGCCCCGTGGCGAACTGGATCGCCACCTCCGGCAGCGTCACCCCGTGCCGCGAGCACACCTCGGAGATCGCACGGGCCCGGGCGATCAGTTCGGGCGGCGCGTCCTCGTAGTCGTACTTCGAGTCGGAGGACACGACCGGCTTCGACAGCAGCCCGGAGTTGAAGACACCGCAGGCCACCACCGAGACACCGCGCTCGACGCACGCGGGCAGGAACGACGGCAGCGCGGGCTGTTCGAGCAATGTGTAGCGCCCGGCCAGCATCACCACGTCGATGTCGGTCTCGCGGACGAACCGCTCCGGCATCTCCCACTGGTTCATGCCGACGCCGATCGCGCCCACCACTCCCTGCGCCCGCAACGACTCCAGCGCCGGGTAGGCCTCGCCGAAAGCGGACTCCCAGTGGTCGTCGGGGTCGTGGATGTAGACGACCTCCACCCGGTCCGTCCCCAGTCGCTCCAAAGAGGACTCCAGCGACCGCTTGACCCCGTCCGCGGAGTAGTCCATCACCCGGCGGAACGTCCGCGGCACGGCGAACCCGTGGTCGTCGGCACCGACGCTGTCGGACGGTTCCAGCAGCCGCCCGACCTTGGTGGAGAGCACGTACTCGGCGCGCGGCCGGCCGCTCAACGCCGCACCCAGCCGGCGTTCCGACAGCCCGAGGCCGTAGTGCGGGGCGGTGTCGAAGTACCGGACGCCGGTCTGCCAGGCCGCCTCGACCGCGCCGAACGCCTCGGCGTCGGTGACCTCCCGGTACAGGTTGCCGATCGGCGCACCGCCGAAGCCGAGACGGGACAAGGCGACCTTCACGGCAGCTCCCACACGAGTCGGACGTCGGGTTCGGCGCCGGAGTAGTCGTCCTCGACCTCCAGCAGCTCGGCCATCCGAGCCTGCCACGGGACGTTGGCCGGGTGCGCGGCCAGGAACTCCCGCATGGCCCGGTAGTCGTCCACCTCGACGAGGTGGAACAGCTCCCGCCCGGACCGCCAGATCCGCCACGAGTGCACGCCGGCCTCGCGCAACGCGCCGTCCAGCTCCACCGGGATCGTCGCGTGGATCCGGTCGTAGTCGGCTTCGCGACCAGCACGAAGCCGCGTGTGCAGCGCCACGGTCTCCACGGGGCTCACTCCTGTTTCTGGCCGGTCGCGAACCGCGTCACGATCAGCGCGAGGATGATCACCGCGCCGTACGAGGCCTTGATGTAGAAGCCGGACACGCCCTGCAGCCGCAGGATCTGCTCGACCAGGCCCAGCATCAGCACGCCGGACAGGGCGCCGAACAGCGTGCCCTTGCCGCCCTGCAACGAGATCCCGCCGATCACCGCCGCCGCGAAGACCTGGAAGATCATGCCCTCGCCCTGGGTGGCGGCGACGGACCCGAGCCGCCCGGTCATCAGGATGCCCGCGACCACCGCCAGCACCGAGCCGATGATCAGCACGGTCCACGTCACCCGGTCCACCCGGATGCCCGCGGCCCGCGCGGCCTCGGAGTTGCCGCCGATCGCGTACAGCGAACGCCCGGCGCGCAGGTACTTCAGCACGAAGATGCCCAGGGCGTAGCAGACGATGCAGATCCACACCGCCGCCGGCAGCCCGAGCCACGTCGTGGAACCCAGGTACAGGAACGACTCCGGCACGTCGACCAGCGACTTGCCCTCGGTGATCGCGAGCTGCAGGCCGCGCAGCATCGTCAGCATGCCCAGGGTCACCATGAACCCGGACAGCCCGACCTTGAGGATCAGGAACCCGTTCAGTCCGCCGATCACCACCCCGATGAGCAGGCACAACGGCAGCGCGAGCCACGCGGCCAGACCGACGTCCAGCCCGCCCGCCGACGCGGGGATGATCAACGCGACCGCGAGCGCCGGCGCGAGACCGACCGTCGACTCGAGCGACAGGTCCATCTTGCCGATGATCAGGATCATCGCTTGCCCCAGCACCAGCAGCGACAGCTCGCTCTGCTGGGTCAGCACGGCGATCAGGTTCGCGGGCGTCAGGAAGATCGGCGACAGCACGGCGCCGACGACCAGCAGGAGGACGATCACCGGGACCAGCGCGAGGTCCTGGTACCGCGCCAGCCGGAACTTCTGCTTCGCGGGCGCGGCGGCTGCCGGGACCGGCGGTGTGATGGCCTTGGTCATTCCGAGCTCATTCCCTCGATAGCCGCAATGAGTTCCTGGTCGCGCCAGCCGCGGGCGAACTCGCGCACGACCCGGCCGTGGAACAGCACCAGCACGCGGTCGCAGACCCGCAGGTCGTCGAGCTCGTCCGAGACGACGATCGCGGCCCTGCCCCGGCGCGCCTGCGCGTCGACGACGCCGAGCAGCGACTCCTTGGACTTCACGTCGACGCCCGCGGTGGGGTTGATCAGCACCAGCACCGACGGGTCACCCGCCAGGGCCCGTGCCATCACGACCTTCTGCTGGTTGCCGCCGGACAGGTCCGCCACCGGCTGGTCCGGCCCGGCGGCCTTCACGTCGTACGACGCGATCGCGGTGCTGCCCGCGGTGCGCTGCGCCGCGGGCCACACGAACGCGCCCGCCGTGCTCATCGTCGCGTTCTCCGCGATCGACAGGTCCAGCACGAGCCCCTGCTGGTGCCGATCCCTGGGCACACAACCGATTCCGGCGCGCAACGCCGCCGGCACGTCACCGCCGCGCACCGCGGACCCGTTCACCGAGACAACCCCGGCCGACGGCTTGCGCAGCCCGTAGACGGTCTCGGCGAACTCGTGCTTGCCCGACGACGCGCTGCCCGCGAGCCCGATGACCTCGCCGCGGGCCGCCGACAGCGAGATGCCCGAGAAGTGGTCGCCGCTCAACGACGACACGGTCAGCACCTCCTCCGCGGACGACGGCCGGTCGTCGCCGCTGGGCACGTTCAGCCCGCCGGCCTCACCGGTCATCGCCTCGATCAGGTCGGGCTTCGACATCTCCGCGACCGGCGCGGTGACGACGTGCCGCGCGTCGCGGTAGACCGTGACGGTCTGGCAGACCTCGTAGACCTCCTGCAGGTGGTGGGAGATGAAGAGGAACGTCACCCCCTTGTCCTGCAACGACCTCATCCGGTCGAAGAGCCGCTCGATCGCCGGGCCGTCGAGCTGCGCGGTCGGTTCGTCGAGGATCACGAACCGCGAGCCGATCGACAGCGCCCGCGCGATCTCGACGAGTTGCCGCTGCTCGACCGTCAGCGTCGAGACCAGCGCGTCCGGCCGCACCGCCACGTCGTAGGTCTCCAGCAGCTCCGATGCCTGCAGGCGCAGCTTCTTCCAGCTGATCAGCCTGCCGCCGAGGTCCTGCCGGTTGATGAACAGGTTCTCGGCGACCGACAGCTCCGGCACGACCGTGGACTTCTGGTAGACGCACGCGACGTGGCGCCGCCACGCCGCGCGGTCGGCCACGGGTGGTGCGGGTTCGCCGAAGAAGCTGATCTCGCCCGCGTCCGGCACCTGCATGCCGGTGAGCGCGGAGACCAGCGTCGACTTGCCCGCGCCGTTGCGCCCCACCAGCGCGTGCGACTCCCCGGCCCGGACCTCGATGCCCACGTCGTCGAGCGCGAGCGTCTGCCCGAACCGCTTCGTCACGCCCCGCGCGACCGCGGCGAACTCGGTCATTTCGCGATCTGGTTGCCCCAGAAGGCCTTGTCGTCCACGTTCTCCTTGGTGATCAGCGGTGCCGCGAGCTGGTCCTCCAGCCGGCCGCCGCCGGTGTCGACGATCTCGGAGTCGTGGTCGGTCTTGCCGGGCTGGAACGTCTTCCCCTCGACCGCGGCCTTCGCGTAGAACAGCGCCCACTGCGCGTAGAGGTCGGCCGGCTGCGAGACGGTCGCGTCGATCTCGCCCTTGCGGATCGCCTCCAGCTCCTGCGGGATGCCGTCGTTGGAGACGATGAAGATGTGCTTCGGGTCGGTCGGCGGCACGATGAGGTTCTTCTGCCGCAACACCTGCAGCGTCGGCGTGAGGAACGCGCCACCGGCCTGCATGTAGATGCCGTTGATGTCCGGGTGCTGGTTGAGCCGCGTCTGCAGGGCGGCTGACGCCTTCGGGCCCTCCCAGTCGGTCGGCTCCTCGAAGATCGTGATGCCGGGGTAGTCCTTCTTCATGCAGGCGGCGAACGCCTCCGACCGGTCGCGGCCGTTGATCGACGCCAGCGCGCCCTGGAACTCGACGACCTTGCCCTTGCCGCCGAGCTTCTCGCCGAGGAACTTGCAGGCCTTCTCGCCGTAGGCCTTGTTGTCCGCGCGCACGACCATGTAGGTCTTGCCCTTGTCGGGACGGGTGTCGACGGTGATGACCGGGATGGTGGCCTTCTCCAGGCGGTCGAGCGTGCTGGCGATGGCACCGGTGTCCTGCGGCGCCATGATGATCGCCTTGGCGCCCTGCGACTGCAGCGACTGGGCGTTCGCGACGAGGTTCTCGACCTTGTTCTGCGAGTTCGTCGGGTTCAGCAGGTTGATCCCGAGGTCCTTGGCCTTGTCCGGGAAGTACTTGATGTAGGAGTTCCAGAAGTCGGTGTCGGCGCGCGGGTGGTCGGCGCCGATCGGTCCGACGCCTCCCCCTCCGGTCCCGGCGGCCCCGCCGCCGCAGGCGGACAGGGTGAGGGCACCGGCGAACGCGAGGCACACCGCGGCGGTGAGGTTGCGACGCTTCATGGTGGGCTGCCTTTCATCATTGCTGGGGACGCAAGCGAAGGCCGTGCATGCCGCCGTCGACGGCGAGGACCGTGCCGGCGGTGGAACCCGACAGCGGGCTCGCCAGGTAGGCGATGGCTCCCGCGACCTCGTCGGCGGAGACCAGCCGGCCGTGCGGCTGACGAGCGTTCAGCGCGGCTCGTTCGGCCTCCGGGTCCGGCGCCGAGTCGAGCAGGCGGCCCACCCACGGGGTGTCCGCCGTGCCGGGGGCGACCGCGTTGACGCGGATGCCCTCGCGCACGTGGTCGGCGGCCATCGCGAGCGTCAGCGAGTACACCGCGCCCTTGCTGGCCGAGTAGAGCGCGCGCTGCGGGAGCCCGGCCGTGGCGGCGATGGAGCAGGTGTTGACGATCGCCGCCGACGGCGACTTCCGCAGGTGCGGCAACGCGGCCCGCGCCACCCGCACCATGCCCAGGACGTTGACGTCCATGACCCTCGCCCACTCCTCGTCGGAGTTGGCCGCCACGTCGCCCTGCGCGCCGATGCCCGCGTTGTTCACCACGACGTCGAGCCGTCCGAACCGCTCGACGACCTCGTCGATCGCGGCCTGGACGCTCGCGCCGTCCGAGACGTCCGCGCGGATGCCGACGAGCGGGTCCGGCACGTCCGGGGTGAGGTCGAGCGCGACGGCCGTCGCTCCCCTGCTGCTCAGCAGGGTCGCGGTGGCCAGCCCGATGCCCGACGCCCCGCCCGTGACGACGGCGACGAGCCCCTCGAAGTCAGTCATTCCCGTCCTCCGTCCACACCGGACCGTTCGGGTAGGCGTACTCGACCAGCGTCTCGTCCTTGAGCTGGGCGGAGAACCCCGGTCGCGCCGGCGCCAGGTAGCGGCCGCGGTCGACGACGGCCGGGTCGAGGAAGTGCTCGTGCAGGTGGTCGACCCACTCGATCACCCGGTCGCCGACCTCGCCGGAGACCGCCACGTAGTCGAAGAACGACAGGTGCCGGACCAGCTCGCACAGCCCGACACCGCCGGCGTGCGGGCACACCGGGACGCCGAACTTCCTGGCCAGCAACAGGATCGCGATGTTCTCGTTGACGCCGGCGACCCGGCACGCGTCGAGCTGCAGCACGTCGATCGCGCCGGCCTGCAGCAGTTGCTTGAACACCACGCGGTTCTGCACGTGCTCGCCGGTCGCGATCTTGATCGGGGTCAGCGCGCCGGCGATCGCGCGGTGCGCCAGCACGTCGTCGGGCGAGGTCGGCTCCTCGATCCAGTACGGGTCGAACGGCGCCAGCTCGCGCATCCACTCGATCGCCGTGCCGACGTCCCAGCGCTGGTTGGCGTCCACCGCGACGCGCACCTCGGTGCCGACGACCTCGCGGGCGAGCTTCATCCGCCGCACGTCGTCGCCGAGGCTGCCGCCGACCTTGAGCTTGATCATGTCGAAGCCGTCGGCCAGCGCCTGTCTCGCGAGGCCCGCGAGCTTCTCGTCGGAGTAGCCGAGCCAGCCCGGTGACGTCGTGTAGGCCGGGTAGCCGTCGCGGGCGATGGTCTCCGCGCGTTCGGCCTTGCCGTCCTCGACCTCGCGCAGCATCCGCACCGCCTCGTCGGGCGTCAGCGCGTCGCTGAGGTAGCGGAAGTCGACGAGGCCGACGATCTCCTCCGGCGTCATCCGCGCGAGGAACCGCCAGACCGGCAGCCCCGCCCGCCGTGCGGCGAGGTCCCAGGCCGCGTTGACGACGGCGCCGATCGCCATGTGCGCGACGCCCTTCTCCGGGCCGAGCCAGCGCAGCTGCGAGTCGCCGATCAGCTCGAAGTACAGCTCCCCCAGCGCTTTCGCGTCCTCCGGCACGTCCTTGCCGACGACGTGCGGTGCCAGCGCCTTGATCGCGGCGGCCTGCACGTCGTTGCCGCGGCCGATCGTGAACGCGAGACCGTGGCCCTCCGGGCCGTCGTCGGTCCGCAGCACCACGTACGCGGCGCTGTAGTCCGGGTCGGGGTTCATCGCGTCGGAGCCGTCGAGCTCGCGGGACGTGGGGAACCTGATGTCGAGCACGTCGAGTTCGGTGATCTTGGGCATGGGCTCAGGCCTGCCCGAGGATCTGCCGCTGCCGGCCGAGTCCCTCGATCTCGAGCTCGACGACGTCGCCCGCGCGCAGGTACGGCTTGGGCTCCGGCTGGCCGAGCGCCACCCCGGCGGGTGTACCCGTGTTGATCACGTCACCCGGACGGAGGACAAGGAACTGGCTGAGGTAGCGGACCACCTCGGCGATCGGGAAGATCATGTTCTTGGTGGACGAGTTCTGCCTGATCTCGCCGTTCACCCAGAGCCGCATCGCGAGGTTCTGCGGATCGGCGATCTCGTCGGCGGGCACGAGGAAAGGTCCCAGCGGGTTGAACGTCTCGCAGTTCTTGCCCTTGTCCCACGTGCCGCCGCGCTCGATCTGGAACTCGCGCTCGGAGACGTCGTGCGAGAGCACGTACGCGCCGACGCACGCCAGAGCCTCCTCGTCGGTCTCGAGATAGCGCGCGGTGCGCCCGATGACGACGCCGAGCTCGACCTCCCAGTCCGTCTTCACGGACTTGCGCGGCACGAGCACCTGGTCGTACGGGCCGACGACGGTGTCCGGGGTCTTGAGGAACACCACCGGCTCGCCGGGGATGTCGGCACCGGTCTCCTCCGCGTGGTCGCGGTAGTTGAGACCGATGCAGATGATCTTGCCGGGCCGGGCGAGCGGCGGTCCGACCCGGACGTCCTCCGTGCTCAGCGCCCCCAGCTCACCGCCTGCGAGCGCCGCGCGCACGCGGGCGACGCCGTCGTTCGCGAGGAACGCCCCGTCGACGTCGGGGGTGATCGGCAGGAGGTCGTACGTGGTCCCGTCGTCGGTCCTGACCGCAGGACGCTCATCGCCGACCGGGCCGAGGCGCAAGAACTGCACGGCCGTTCCTCCTCTGCTCGCACCACACGAAATACATCGGATGTATAGCCCTGCGAAGGCACATCCGTCTAGGCCCTGGCGATAAGTCGTCCGATGACTAAGAGGGACTGATCATGAAGTTGGTGGCCGCATCTCTCCTGGCAGGAGCCCTGCTGGCACCGTCCGCCCCGGCCGAGCCCGTGACCGTGTTCGTCGAACTGACTTCGACGGCGGCGGGCGACACGCGCAGCGCCGAGCAGGCCCGGACAGCGCGCGACCGGACCTCGGAGCAGGTCGAGCGGGTCGTGTCGCGGTCGGGCGGCGAGGAGGTCGCGCGGACGACCAACGCCGTCGCCGGGGTGGTGCTCTCGGCGTCCCGGTCGAGGGTGACCGACCTGGCGCGGATGCCCGAGGTGCGGGCCGTACATCGGATGACCCCCAAGAAGCTCACGAACACCTCGGCCGTCCGGCTGACCCGCACGTCGGACGTGTGGCGGTCGCTCGGGCGCTTCGGCGACGGCGTGCGGATCGGCGTCGTCGACACCGGCATCGACTACCGGCACGCGGACTTCGGCGGCGGCACGTTCCCGAACGCCAAGGTCGTCGGCGGCCACGACTTCGCGGGCGACGCCTACACCGGCAGCGCGGGCGCGCTGCCGGTGCCGGACGACGACCCGCTGGACTGCCAGGGCCACGGCACGCACGTCGCGGGCACCGCGGCCGGGTTCGGGGTGAACGCCGACGGCACCACCTTCCGCGGCTCGTACTCGTCGGTCGACCTCGACGCGCTGAAGATCGGGCCGGGAACGGCACCGCGCGCGTTGCTCTACGCGTTGAAGGTCTTCGGCTGCGAGGGCGGCACGAACCTGACCGCGCAGGCGCTGGACTGGGCGCTCGACCCCGACGGCGACGGCGACTTCTCCGACCGGCTCGACGTGGTGAACCTGTCGCTGGGCAGCGACTTCGGCGCGGCGGACGACCCGGACTCGCTGTTCGTGCGCAAGCTCGTGCAGCACGGCGTGGTCGTCGTCGCGGCGGCGGGCAACGGCGGCGACTTCTACGACGTGTCGGGGTCGCCGGGCAACACGCCCGAGGCGATCTCCGTGGCGAACAGCAGGGACGCGTTCTCGATGCTGGACGGGCTGGAGGCGGCCGGGCAGCGGTGGGCCGGTCAGCACAGCCAGAACTTCACCGAGCCCGTCGACCTCACCGCTCCCGTGGTGCGGCTCTCGTCCAACGTGGACGGTTGTCAGCCGATCACCGAGGCGCTGACCGGCAAGGTCGTGTGGCTGGAGTGGGACGACAGCGACGCGACCCGCGCCTGCGGGTCCGGTGCCCGCACCGACAACGCCTGGAAGGCCGGGGCGGCCGGGGTGCTGCTGCCGACCGCGCTGCCGGCGTTCGCCGCCGGGATCGCCGGGAACGCGCACATCCCCGCGTTCCAGCTGACGGCCGCGTCCTCGAAGGCACTGCGTCCCGCGCTGGAGGCCGGGACGCTGACGGTGCACCTGACCTCGGCGCTGCGCAAGGCCGTGCCGTCGGTCGAGCCGTTGATCGAGGACACGATCACGCCGTCGTCGTCGCGCTCGCGGTCGTCGATCTCGGTCGCCGCGCCGGGTGACACGATCTTCTCCGCCGCGACCGGGACCGCGTCCGACGGCGTGTCGATGGGCGGCACGTCGATGGCGTCGCCGCACGTCGCGGGCATCGCGGCACTGCTGCGCGAGGTCCATCCGGAGTGGACGGTCGAGGAGGTCAAGGCGGCGCTGGTGAACACCGCGGGAGGTGTCGTGCGTTCGGCCGACGGCGTGCGCGAGGCCCCGATGCGCGTGGGCTCCGGGCGGGTCGACGGGCTCGCGGCCCTGTCCGCCGACGTGCTGGCGCTGGGCGACGCGTCGTTCGGCACGGTCGAGGCCGGCGGCCCGGTGGTGACCGACCGCGAGGTGCGGCTGGTCAACAAGAGCGCCGAGCCGGTCTACCTGCACGCCCGCTACGAGCCGATCACGTCCGTGCCCGGCGTGGCGTTCCAGGTGACCAAGCCGGAGGTGGTGGTGCCGGCCGGCGGGTCGGCGGCGGTGACCGTGCGCCTGCGGATCCCGCGCCCGGCCGCCCTGCGCAAGACGCCCGACCCGACCGTCTCGCTGGCCGACGGCCGGCAGTTCCTGGCGGAGGCGTCCGGCCTGGTGACGTTCACCGGCGACCGGACGCTCCAGGTCCCCGCCCACGCGGCACCGAAACCGGTGTCGAGCCTGTCGGTGGCCGCCGGCCGCGTCACCGGGAAGGGCCTCGACCAGCAGGACTACCGCGCGCGCATGACCGTGCTGCAGCTCGGCGCGCGGTCCGGGCGCCTGCCCGACTGCGGCGCCGCCGTGCAGGACGACTGCGCGGTGAACCGCACGGCCCGCGGCGGCGACCTGCGCTACGCGGGCGCGACGGCCACGCCCGACCTGCTGGCGTTCGGCATCGCGACCTGGGACACCTGGGCGAACCCCGGCGGCAACACCAAGCCGCAGGTGCGCTTCTCGGTGGGCGGCAAGGACTTCGTGACGACCGCGGTGAAGCGGGCGAACGCCGACGGCGACGTGACCGCGGACGTCTGGTCCGCGCGCACCGTCGTCGCCGGCACCGACGAGGTGGTGGACGAGCAACCGCTGAACGGCCGCGACGGGTCGGTGGACACGAACCTGTTCGACAGCGACGTCGTCGTGCTGCCGGTGTCGCGCGCCGCCCTGCCGCCGGGCCCGGTGACCTACACCGCCGGGGTGCTCAGCCGCTACACCGCGCCGGCCGACCCCGACGAGCTCGTCGACGTGGCCCCGCCCGCCGTCTTCGACTACGGCCTGACCGTCCCGGAACTGTCCACTGTGGTCCGTCCGGGTGATCCAGTTGCTCCCGGAACGCTGGTCTTCTTCCACCACAACGCAACCGGTAACCGAGCCCTGACCTCGTGACACCCGGTTGGGCGTGCCTCCCGCGACCGTCTCTCGGCATACTCGACCCCTATGGATCTGGTCGTGGGACTCGACGCGGGCGGCACGTCCACCAGGGCGCTGGTGCTCGATCTCGACGGCGCCCGCCTGGGCCAGGGCGTGGCGGGAGGCGCGAACCCGAACTCGCACCCCCCGGCCGTGGCCGCCGCCCACGTCACCGAGGCCCTGACCGAGGCCCTCGACGGCCTGGACTCCCGCAAGGTGCGCAGCGGCGTCCTGGGCATCGCCGGTGCGTCGCGGATGGCCGACCCGGCCGTCCTGGACCTCTTCCAGGCGGCCTGGGAACGAGCGGGCCTGCACTGCCCGATGCGCGTGGTGACCGACTGCGAGGCGGCCTTCGCCACCGGCACCCCGTCCCCCGACGGCACGGTCCTGGTGGCGGGCACGGGTTCCATCGCGGGCCGCATCGCAGGCCACCGCATGGTCGGCCAGTCCGGCGGCTACGGCTGGCTGATCGGCGACGAGGGCTCGGCGTTCTGGCTGGGCCGCGAGGCCGTGCGGGCGACGCTGCGGCTGCTGGACCTGGACGCACCCCTGGAAGGCCTGGCCACCGCGGTCCTGACCACCGCGGGCGCGCGGGGTCGTCGCCAGCTGATCACCGCGGTGAACGCCCGCCCGCCCATCGCGCTGGCCCAGTTCGCACCCCTGGTCAGCTCCGCGTACCACCACGGCGACCCGGAGGCGCTGGCGATCGTGTCCACCGCCGCCCGGCTGCTCGCCGACACCGCCTCGGCCGTGCGCGAGCCCTCCGACACCTCGCCGATCGTGCTCGTCGGGAGTCTGATCAAGACGCCGGTGGGGACGCACCTGAAGAAGGAGCTGCTGGCCCGGTGCAACGCTCCGGTGATCATGGCCACCGAGGGGGCGGCGGGGGCGGCGTGGCTGGCGGCGGTGGACGTGCTGGGTCCGACGGCGCCGCGCCCGGTGTCGTGATGTGCTGCCCGGACCGGTGGCCGGGCACGCCTTTCACTCCCCGGGTGCTGTCGCCGGCAGCCCGATGGAGGAAGCAGCCGCCGCCAGGCGTTTGTCATAGGTGACGAAGGCGGTGACCTTCTTGTCCGACGCCACCAGCACGTCTGCGGTGGCGAGGTGAATCGCGTCCAGCGACCGCAGCAGCGGATCGGCGTATGCGGCCGCGGTGGCGCGAACGGCGGCATTGATCTCCACCCGGTGCAGACGGGCGAGCACCCCCGCGACAGCACCCAGCACGCCTGGCGAACTGCGCCGAAGCGCGCGAGGCAACTCGACCTCGATCAGCGCGGACGACACCAGCGACTGATCCGCGGCGTTGTTCAACCACTCGACCAGCGCAGCGGTCTCCCGCTCCTCGCGGACGAGTTTCACGGCCGCGGCCGTGTCGAGGTAGATCACCAGCGTTCCTCCTCGCGCATTCGCGAGAGCAGCTCACCCGCATCCGCCCCCGGCTCCGCTGTGGCGCGCGGCATCGGGATCGGGCCCACGATCGTCGGGGGCGTGACCACGCCGGCGACGATCAGGTCGTCGAGCTCACCTTCGAGGACCGGCACGATGCGCGCGATCGGCTTGCCCCGGTTGGTGATTTCGACCGTCTCGCCGCGCTCGACGAGTTCCAGCACACCAGCGGTGTTCTGGTTCAACGTTCGGATGGGGATCTGCTCCACGACACCACAGTACTACTTTTTGTACTACAACGGCCTAAGCCGACTCCGGCACCTGAGGGTGCCGGAACCCGGGGTGCCCGGCCGGCAGCGCCTTGCGCAACACCCACCCCGACACCAGCACGCACACGATCTGCAACGGCCACGACAACGCCACCCGCAGGGTGGCCAGCCAGTACACCTGCGCGTCCAGCCACAGCGGGGTGAACACGGCGACCCGCAGCGCGTACTGCGCCACCCAGGGCCACGAAGCGATCGAGTAGGCGCGCAGCAGAGCGGGGTCCCGCCGCCACCGGGTCTTCTGCCCGAGCAGGGTCCCGACGACGACGCCGAGCAACGGCCACCGCACGGCCACCGACCCGGCCCAGGCCAGCGCCGAGGCCACGTTGGACAGCAGTTGGATCAGGAAGAAGTCCTCGACGCGTCCCGTGTAGAGCGCCACGAGCGACGCCGCCACCACGGCCAGTACGGAGAACACGACGGCACGGGGTTTCTGGCCGCGGAGGAAACGCACGACGCCGATGACCACGCCGCACAGCACGGCGAAGACCGCGCCGGCGCCGATCGAGTGGCCGAAGAGGAGCCAGCCCGCGACGAACGCCAGCGGCGGCAGGGAGGCGTCGAGGGCGCCGCTCCGGCCTCCGAGCAGTGATGCGAGCGACTCCTGGCGCACGTCCGTCATGGTTCCAGGGTGCCTTAGGTCAGCCTAAGTCAGGTAACGGACCCGTATCGGGGATTGACCCTGGTGAGCCGGGTCACTACCGTCTGCGCAAATCGTCTGGAAAGTTAACAGACAGGAGCGGACCGCGATGCGTGCCGGGAGCCCACGACTGCTGCGGGAGATCAACGACCGCGCAGCCGTCGAGGCCCTGCTGCGCAACGGGGCCCTGACCCGCTCGGAGCTGGAGGGCCTGATCGGCCTCTCGAAGCCCGCGACCGCACAGCTGCTCACCCGGCTCGAGACCGCCGACACCGTCGTCCGCAACGGGCTGCGCGGGGGCGGGCGCGGGCCGCGGGCGCAGCTGTGGTCGGTCAACGGGACGCTCGCGCACGTCGCCGCCGTCGACCTCACCCCCGAGACGGTCGACGTCGCGATCGCGGACATCTCCGGTTCGGTGATCACCGAGCACCGGGCGCCGATGCCCGCGAAGCACGGCGTGCTCGAGGCGTTCGTGGGCGCGGTCGGCACGGCGTGCGGGCAGGCCGGGCTGAGCACCGAGCAGTTGCTGCACGTCGTCGTGGGGTGTCCGGGAGCGGTGGACCCCGCGAACGGCCGGCTCTCCTACGCGCCGCACCTGCCCGGCTGGAACGGCTTCGACGTGCCCCGCCGGCTGCGGGAGGAGCTCGCGACGTCGGTGAGCGTCGAGAACGACGTCAACCTCGTCGCGCTCGAGGAGATGGTCGCCGGGCGGGCCACCGAGGTGCGCGACTTCGTCGTCATCTGGCCCGCGGACCTCGTCGGCGCCGCCATCGTCGTCAACGGGGTGCTGCTGCGCGGCGCGTCCGGTGGGGCCGGCGAGATCGACGGCCTGATGATCCCGGACCGCGCTGCCGCCGACACCGGCACGGACCGCTCCGGCGGCACGTACGGAGACCTGCTCAGCAGCACGTCGATCTGCAAGCTCGCCAGGGCCCACGGGCTCGCCGCGCGCAACGGCCACGGCGCCGTGCGCAAGGCGTTGGCCGCGGGGCCCGCGGGCCGGGAGTTCCTGGGCGACCTCGCCAGGCGCATCGCCACGGGTGTGGCGAGCGTCGTCGCGGTGCTCGACCCGGAGCTCGTCCTCCTGTCCGGCGACATCGCCCAGGCGGGCGGAACCACGCTCAACGATCTCGTTGCCGCGGAACTGCGGCAACTGGTGGTGCCGCGGACACCTGTCCAGCTGGCGCTGGTGACGGGCAAACCGGTGCGCAGCGGTGCGCTGCACTCCGCGCTGGCCGTCGCGCGCGAGCAGGTGTTCGGCCTCCCGGCAGCCACCACGGCTCCATTCCGCGGCCCTGTGGTCGCCGGGTCCCCACGTTGATCGAGAAGGAGTGCACATGCGCAAGCACACCCGTGCCGCCCTGCTCTGCGTCGCCGCAGGAATGGCCGCAGCGCTGACCCTCACCGCATGTGCGGCCGGCAAGGGTGGCGGCGCGAGCTCCGAGGCCGCGGCCGCTCCCGGCAAGGACGACAAGCTCACGCTCACGGTCTGGAGCAACTACTCCGACCGCGAGTACGAAGAGGTCACCAAGGCCCTCAAGACGTTCAACCGGAAGTTCCCGAACATCGAGATCAAGCACGAGGGCTCGCAGGACGACGACAAGATCACCGCGGGCATCCGCTCGGGCAACACCCCGGACGTCGCGCTGTCGTTCACCACCGACAACATCGGCCAGTTCTGCTCCTCCGGCGCGTTCCAGCCGCTGAAGTCCTACCTCGACCGCGACAAGGTAGACCTGAACCAGATCTCCCCGGCGGTCCAGGAGTACACCGAGTACAAGGGCAACCGCTGTGCGATGCCCATGCTCACCGACGTCTACGCCATGTACTACAACAAGGACCTGCTGGCGGGCGCCGGAATCACCACCCCGCCCAAGACGCTCGACGAGCTGTACGACGCGGCCGTGAAGGCGACCAAGAAGGCGCCCAACGGCGACATCGAGGTCGCGGGCTACCTGCCCACGATGGGCTTCTACGCCAACCGCCCGACCATCCTCGCGCCGTCGTTCGGCGCGGAGTGGGAGAAGGACGGCAAGTCCGCCCTCGCGACCTCGCCCGGCTTCACCGAGATGATGACTTTCCAGAAGAAGCTCGTCGACTTCTACGGCTACGACCAGCTGGAGCGCTTCCGCGCTGGCCTCGGCCAGGAGTACTCGGCCGACCACGCGTTCCACCAGGGCAAGATCGCGATGATGATCGACGGCGAGTACCGCACCGCGTTCCTCAAGGCGCAGGCGCCGCAGATCAAGTTCGGCACGGCCCCGTTCCCGACCTGGAAGCCCGCCGACTACGGCACGGCGTTCACCACCGGCACGATCATGGGCATTCCCAAGGGCGCCAAGAACCCCGGCGCCGCGTGGGAGCTGATCAAGCACCTGTCGTTCGACACCGACACGATCGTCGACCTCTCGAACGCGATCAAGAACGTCCCGAGCACCAAGGCCGCCCTGGAGAGCTCCAAGCTCGAGGTGGACGAGCAGTTCAAGACGTTCATCGACCTGGCCAGGAGCGACAAGCTCAAGGGCAACCCGGTCACGCCGATCGGTGACGCGCACATCAAGGCCGTGACCGACTTCTCGGTGTCCTACCAGTCCGGCAAGGTCCCGGACCTCGCCGCGGGCCTCAAGGACGTCGACAAGAACATCGACGACCAGATCGCCAAGAGCGGCAAGTAGGGACTCCCCGCGATGACCGCCACGCTCAGCGCGAAGCCCGCCCCCGGCCGGAGGCGGGCCCGTGCCCGGCACCGTCTGACGGTGCTCGCGTTCATGGCCCCGGCCATCATCGGCTTCGTCCTGTTCTTCGGCTACCCGCTGGTCGCCACGGTCGTCTTCAGCTTCACGAAGTACGACCTGATCAACCCGCCGGAGTTCACCGGGCTCGCCAACTACACGTTCATGTTCAAGGATCCCCTGCTCATCAAGGCGATCACGAACACGCTGTGGTTCGTCGTGGTGCTCACGATCGCGCGGACGGTGTTCGCGCTGGGCGTGGCGTCGGTCATCGCCCGCCTGAGGTCGGGCGTCGGGTTGATCCGCACGCTCTGCTACCTGCCGTCGCTCGCGCCGCCGGTGGCCGCGACGCTCGTGTTCTTCATGGTGCTGCGCCCCAACGGCGGCCCGGTCGACAGCGTCCTCGGCTGGTTCGGGGCCGACTCGCCGCTGTGGTTCTCCGACCCGGCGTGGGCCAAGCCCGGCATCACGGCGATCATGCTGTGGATCTCCGGCGACCTGATGATCATCATCCTGGCCGCGATCCTCGACGTGCCGCAGGAGCAGTACGAGGCGGCCGAACTGGACGGCGCCGGCCCGGTCCGGCGCTGGTGGCACGTCACGCTGCCGACGATCTCCCCGGTGCTGCTGTTCGGCGTGGTGAACTCGGTGATCCTCGCGTTGCAGCTCTTCACCCAGGCGGTCGTCGCGGGGTCGGCGGGCTCCGGAGCGGCGGACGCGACCGGATCGACCAAGTACCTGGGTTTCCCGGACAACTCGACGCTGACGTTCCCGGTCTACCTCTACGCGCAGGGCTTCCGCTACTTCGACATGGGCTACGCGGCCGCGATGGCCACGGTCCTGTTCGTCATCTCGTTCGCCGTCACCATCCTGCTGGTCCAGCGGATGCGCAAGAACTCGAGCGCCGAGGAAGGGGGTCCGGGAGCATGACCGCCACGCTGACCAAACCACCGGTCGACGTCGCCGCGGAACCGGAGCGGCCGCGCCGCGGACGCGCCGGGGGCAGCCTGCTGAACTGGGTCGCGACGCACGCGATCGGCCTCGCGCTCGGCCTGATGTTCGCCACGCCCGTCGTGTTCGTCTTCCTCACCGCGGTGATGTCGGACGACCAGGCGTTCACCTCCCAGCTGTGGCCGCGGGAGTGGCACTGGGAGAACTTCGTCGAGGTCTTCGACAAGGCACCGCTGCTGCGGTACCTGGTCAACAGCCTCACCTACTCGCTGCTCGCGACGGTCGGCATGCTGATCTCGTCGATCCCGGCGGCCTACGCGCTGGCCAAGCTGAAGTGGCGCGGCCGGAACGTGGCGTTCGTCCTCGTCATCGGCGCGATGATGCTGCCGCCGCAGGTCGTGGCCGTGCCGCTGTACGACACCTGGTCGTCGCTGGGCCTGACGGGCAGCCTGGTTCCGTTGATCGCCCCGTACTTCCTCTTCGACGCGTTCAGCATCTTCCTGCTGCGCCAGTTCATGCTCACGATCCCGCAGTCCTATGTGGACGCGGCGCGCGTGGACGGCTGCTCGGAGTTCCAGGCGCTGGTGCGGATCATCGTGCCGATGGCGAAGCCGGGCATCGCGGCGACCGCGCTGTTCTGCTTCCTCTTCACCTGGAACGACTACTTCGGCCCGTTGCTCTACACCGGCGAGGTCAAGGACCAGTGGACGTTGTCGCTGGCACTGGCGACGTTCAAGGGCATGCACATCGTCCAGTGGAACTCGTCGATGGCGGTGACGTTCCTGACGATGATCCCCGCCGTCGTCCTCTTCGTCTTCGCCCAGAAGTCGTTCGTCAAAGGAATCACGTTCACGGGGGTCAAGGGATGAAACTCACCGTCGTCGGTGGCGGGTCCACCTACACACCGGAGCTGGTCGACGGGATCGCCGGCCGTCGCACCAGCCTGGCGGTGGACGAGATCGTCCTGGTGGACCCGGACGAGCACCGCCTGGGCATCGTCGGCCCGTTCAGCCGGCGCCTCCTGGAGCACGCGGGCCACCCCGCGAAGGTGCGCACCACCACGTCGCTGGAGGAGGGCGTCGAGGGCGCGTCCGCGGTGCTGCTGCAACTGCGCGTGGGCGGCCAGCAGGCCCGCGCGTCGGACGAGACGTTCCCGCTGACCTGCGGCTGCGTCGGCCAGGAGACCACCGGCGCGGGTGGCCTAGCGAAGGCTTTGCGGACCGTGCCGGTGGTCCTGGACATCGCCGACCGCGTGCGCGAGCTGGCGGGTCCGGACACGTGGATCGTGAACTTCACGAACCCCGTCGGCATCGTGACGCGCGCCCTGCTCCAGGCGGGCCACAGGGCGATCGGCCTGTGCAACGTGGCCATCACGTTCCAGCGCTGGACGTCGTCCCTGCTCGGCGTCGATCCGTCCACCGTGGAGCTGGAGCACGTGGGCCTGAACCACCTGACGTGGGAACGCGGCGTGCACGTGAACGGCGTGGACCGCCTCCCGGAGCTCCTCGCCGACCACGTCGAGGGCCTGGCCGAGCACATCGGCATCGACGGCGCCCTGATGCGCCGCCTGAACATGGTGCCGTCGTACTACCTGAACTACTTCTACAACCACGACGCCGTCGTGAAGAAGCAGCTCGACTCACCCCCGCGCGCCGAGGTGGTCGCGGCCGTCGAGAAGGAGCTGCTCGACATCTACAGCGACCCGTCGGTCGTGACGAAGCCCGACCAGCTGGGCCAGCGCGGCGGCGCCTACTACTCCGAGGCGGCCGTGCAGCTCGTCCACGCCCTGACCGGCGGCGCGGGCGCGGAGCGGCACGTGGTGAACGTCCAGAACAACGGCGCCCTCCCGTTCCTCCCGGACGACGCCGTCGTCGAAGTGTCGTCCACAGTGGACTCCGGTGGCGGCACGCCCCTCCCCGTCCGCCCGGTGGAGCCGTCGATCTCGGGCCTGATCTCGCACGTCACCGCGTACGAGCACCTGGCCCTGGACGCGGCGCTGCACGGCGGCCGCGACCGAGTGGCGAACGCCCTGCTCGCCCACCCGCTGATCGGCCAGCACGCCATCGCGGACCGACTGGCCGACGAGCTGATCGCGCAGAACCGCGACCTGCTGCCGTGGGTGGAGGGACGACGATGAAGGACCGGGTGCTCGCCATCGACGGCGGGAACAGCAAGACCGCGGTGCTCCTGGTGGACGCGGACGGCAAGGTGCTGGCGGAAGTCCGGGGCCCGGGCGCCCCGCCGCAGACCGTGGGCATGAAGCGCGGCCTGGCCGTCTTCGAGGCCCTGGCCCGCGAGGCAGCGGCGCAAGCGGGCCTGTCCCCCGACGAACCGATCGCCACGCACACCGCCGCCTACCTCGCCGGAGCAGACCTCCCCCGCGAGGAGGAGGACCTGACGAGAGCGATCTCCGAACGAGCGTGGTCCACCACCACGTTCGTCGGCAACGACACCTTCGCCCTCCTGAGGGCGGGCACAGCAGCGGCCGGCGGAGTCGCCGTGGTCTGCGGCGCGGGCATCAACGCGGTGGGCGTGGCCCGAGACGGCCGAACCCACCGCTTCCCGGCCCTGGGCGCGATCTCCGGCGACTGGGGAGGCGGCGGCCAGCTGGGCAACGACGCCCTCTGGCACGCGGTGAGGGCAGAGGACGGCAGGGGCAAACCCACCCTCCTGCTGGACGCCCTGCTCGAGCACTACGGCGAGCCCACGATCGCCAAGGTGGTCGAAAAGATCCACTTCGAGGAACTGCTCCTGGACCCGCACGCCCTGTGCCCCTTGGTCTTCGAGGCAGCAGCCCAGGGCGACGAGGTGGCCCGAGCGCAGGTGGACCGCCTGGTGGAGGAGATCGTCCTGCTCGCCACGGTCTCGATGCGCAAGCTGGACCTGCTGGACGAGCCGGTGGACGTGGTCCTGGGCGGCGGAGTCCTGACGAACACGGGCGACGCGGTGGTGGCCCCGGTACGCCGGCAGATCCTGGCAGCCGCCCCCCTGGCCCAGGTCCGCGTGGTGGACGTCCCCCCGGTGGTGGGCGCGGCCCTGCTGGGCCTGGACCACATCGGCGCGTCCCCGACCGCAGAGCTGAGGCTCCGCTCGGCCTACGCGGACCAGAGCCCACCGACCCCCTGGAACGTGGCCGTCGGCGGCTGACCCGGACCCCGTGTCACGGGCGCCCCGCGGGGGCGCCCCTGAGACGGGCCAAACCCACGGGCGAACACAGCAGCGGCGAGACCCAAAGCGAGCCCTAAGGGAAAC
>NZ_JBHXCW010000099.1:0-26142 GCF_042725365.1 Lentzea sp. NPDC060358
CGGTAGGGGTCACTGGTTCAATCCCAGTATCGTCCATCTGGCGCCGCATCCTCTTCGGATGCGGCGCCATTTGCTTTGATGGACCCGTGTACGCCGAACGTCCCGCCCCCGCGGGCCTGGCCTGCCTGTGGACGCGCACGGTGCCGGCGCCGGCCGTGCAGCGCGTCGTGCCGGACGGCTGCACGGATCTGATGTGGACTCCGGCCACCGGCGCGCTGTGGGTGGCGGGGCCCGACACCCGCGCGCAGCTCGCGTCCGTCGCACCGGGCACGTTGTACGGCGTGCGGCTGCCGCCGGGGGCCTTCCCGTCCGTGTTCGGGGTGCCGGCGCACGCCGTGCGCGACCTGCGGGTGCCGCTGTCCGACCTCGTGCCGGCGGCCCGGCTGACCTCGTTCTCGGAGATGGTGGCGTTCTGCACGGCGCGGGTGGTCGCGGACCCGGCGCTGACCGCCACGGCGGCGCTGCTGCGGACCCGGGACGTGGAGTCGGCGGCGTGGGAGATCGGGCTGAGCTCGCGGCAGCTGCGGCGGCGGTGCCTGGACGCGTTCGGGTACCCGCCCAAGGTGTTGCAGCGGGTGCTGCGGTTCGACTCGGCGCTGCGCCTGGCGTGGACCGGCGTGCCGTTCGCGGCGGTGGCCGCCGAGGCGGGCTACGCGGACCAGGCGCACCTGGCCCGCGAGGTCCGCGCGCTGGCCGGCGTGTCGCTGGGTCAGCTGATCCGGCCGTAGCGGCGCAGCGTCAGCAGCGCGTCGACGGTCGCGATCGAGCGCCATTCGAAATGGGTGATCGGCGTGAAGGCGGGGAAGTTGAAATTCCAACCACCGTCTTCCTGCTGGCCGCGTTCGAGGGCGTCGAGATCCTTTTCGAGTTCCTCGTCGCTGAACCAGGCGCGGGCGAGGCTGGTGGGTTTCTGCGCGTACTGGTGCGGTTCCAGTCCCTCACCCTCCGCATAACCCTCGGTGCTCGGCTTGAGGTGCCCGAGCTTCTCGGCGACGAGCTCCGCGCGGGCCCGGTCGGGCACCTCGTCGAGGAACATCGCGGCTCCGCGCAGCTCGTAGGGGTGCGTCTGCGCGAGCTGGTCGACGTGGTGCCAGCAGTAGTCGGTCGCCCGGTCGAGCCACGGGTCGTCGACGCCGAGGGCGTGCAGCGCGGCGGCGATCTGCGAGGTGATGAGGAGTCCGCCCTGGTCGTCGGCGGTGATCCACGGCGCCATCGGGTGTCCCTGGGAGGTCGACAGGCCGAACGGCACGCTGCCGTCGGGACAGGTCGCGTTCAACCAGGTCAGGACTGATTCGGCCTGCTCAGGGGCCTCGGCCTCGCCGAACAGCTGGAGGGCCCGCAGGGCGTGCAGCGGCTGGCTGGTGGGACCCCGGTGGTCGGGCTCGAGGCCGTAGCCGTACCCGCCGTCGTCGTTGCGGTAGGCCAGCACCGCCCGGACCACGGCTTGGGCGCTGCCGCCGTCGAATGCGTGCTCGAACCAGCGTTGCTCCAGCGTGCGGGCGTTGTGCCAGAGGAAGTTCCTCGCGCGTTCGATCATGCGTCGAACCTAGGCCCGCATCACCGCGCGGTCTTGAACGAATCGGCCATGTGACCTGATCTGCTCATTCGTTCGCCTGCTGGGGGAACCGGAGCTGTGTAAAAATCCTCTTACCGGGGTGTCGAGTTCTGAGGGGAGCTGGCTGAGATGCTGATGTTCGACGCGGTGGTGCCGGCGGTGAAGGCGGCGGGCGCGGCTGCGGCGGGTGCCGCCGCGGGCGCTGCCGCGGGTGCGGGCGGTGGCGGCACCGCGCGGTTCAGCGTCGATCCCGACCAGGCCCAGAAGATGATCACCGGTCTGGAGGCGGCGGTCCAGAGGCTCAAGACCCTGCGCCGCACGGCCGATGAACTGACGCAGTCCGGCGCTCCCGGCCCCGACCCCTACAGCGGGTGGGCGACGCTGCAGATCCGCGACGCGGCAGGCGCCCAGTCCGGTGGCTACCTGTGGGCCAACGACGCGGCGCGGATCGCGCTCGAGCAGACCATCGCGAACATCAAGAAGGCCCTGGCCGAGTACCAGGGCACCGACGAAGCCGCCGAGAACGCGGTGAAGGGCTGAGACGACCTTGAAGCGCATGACCGCTCTGCTGACCGCCGTCGTCGCCGTCGGCGTGCTCGCCGGGTGCTCCGAGAAGACCGGGGGCAACGCCAGCACGACAGAGCCGACCGGCGGCGGGCAGACGAGCACCGCTGCGACCAGCACAGGTTCGTCCTCGGGTCTCAGCATCGCCAAGTTCGCCGAGAAGCCCTGCGACCTCCTGACGTCCGCCCAGGTCGCGAAGCTGGGCGAGGTCGCCGCACCGGAGACGAGCACCAGCACGCTCGGGCCGAAGTGCACCTGGGAGGGCAAGAACATCTCGAAGAACTCCTCGTACGTCGTCTACGCGACCGTGGACAAGGACGTGGAAAGCATGATCAGCAACGTCAAGGGCAACCCGGTCTTCACCGACAAGAAGATCGGTGACGTGCGCGTCGTCATCAACGACTCGACGGACGGGGTCATCCACTGCCGGGCGATCATCGCGGTCTCCAAGACCGAGTCCGCCACCGTTGACGCCGACATCGCCGCGGAGGAGCGGTCCGCGAAGCCCGCGTGCACCGAGGTCGAGTCGGTCGCGAAGATGGTCATCGAGACACTGAAGGGGTAGCGGACATGCCTGGGGACGAGCCGAACATCGGTGGATTCGCGATGCTGCCCTTCGCGGGTGGCGAGACCGTCTACAACTGGTTCGACAAGGGCAAGGGCCCGAGCCAGAGCACCGCGCCCACGGCGCAGGGCTGGCGCGACCTGTCCGCCGGCCACACCGAGGTCTCCCAGCTGATCGAGAAGGCGGTTGCCGACTCGGGCGCCTCCTGGGAGGGCTCCGCCGGTGACGCGGCGCGCGGCGCCACCTCGCCGCTCGCGACGTGGGCGGACATGACCGGCGAGTCGGCGACGGCCGCCGCCGACACCTCCGACTCCGTCGGGCAGTCCTACGCCAGCGCCAAGAACGCCATGGCGAAGCCGCCCGAGGTGCCGGACAAGCCGTTCCTCAACGACCTGGCCTGGTGGGAGACCGACTACGACGCGGCGGTCGAGAAGAACCAGCAGGTCAGCGAAGCCAACATGCGGGCGTTCACCCAGTACGGGGACTCCGTGTCGAGCAGCACCAGCAACATGCCGACGTTCATCTCGCCGAACGCCAACGACGCCAGCGTCGAGCAGCAGAGCGGTTCGGACCGGATCAACAGCAACGTCGACAAGAGCAACAACGCCAACGTCAACACCGGCACCAACACCGGCAGTGGCAACCTGAGCAGCAGCAACACCGGTGGCGGGAACAACACCGGAGTGTCCAGCTGGACGCCTCCGACGGACACGACGAACCCGTCGTGGACCTCGAACCCGCCCACCACCACGCCGCCGCCCACCACGCCTCCCGGGCTCGACCCGAACGACCCGCGCAACCGGCCGCCCACGGACACCGGCGTTCCGCCCGGTGGCCGGTGGGACCCGAACAACCCCAACGACCCGCGCAACCGCGGCCGGCTCGACCCCAACGACCCGCGCAACCGCCCCGGCGGTCCCGGTGGGCCCGGTAGCGGGCGGGGGATCGGCGGGCCCGGTGGTGGCGGTGCCGGCGGTGGTGGTGCCGGTGGCGGCCGTGGTGGTGGCATGGGCGGTGGCGCCGGTGGTCTCGGCGGTGCCGCGGCAGCTCGGGGTCTCGGTGGTCCCGGCGGCTTGGGTGCCGGGGGCATGGGCAGCGGCTTCGGCGGCGCGTCCGGTGTGGCCGGTGAACAGGGCCGTGGTGGCATGGGCAGCTTCGGGCCGACGGGGGCCGGGTCCGCGGGTGCGGCCGGGCGCGCCGGCGCGGGTGGTCTCGGGGCCGGCGGCATGGGCGCCGGTGCCGGTCGTGGCGAGGGCGAGGAGGACAAGGAGCACAAGTCCGCCTCGTACCTGCAGGAGACCGAGGACATCTTCGGTGACGGAACGATGGTGGCGCCGCCCGTCATCGGCGGTTAAGGGGAGAACGTGCTTCGCAGCAAGGTCGCCATCGGCGTCACGGCGCTGTACCAGGCGTGGCAGGCCGTGGGGCTGCCGAGCCTGCACCGCGCGCTGCTCACGGAGGTCGACTTCGACCAGGACCGGCTCGAGTCCGGTGACGTGAGCGAGCTCGAACGGCTGCAGCGCTCGGCCTGGGCCCAGCTCGAGCAGTACGGGCTCGCACGCGGCGGGCAGGTCCACCCGGACCTGGCCAGCGCGCTGCGGCTCGTCGTCGAGGCGGGTACGGAGTACTGGGCGTTCTTCAGCCTGAAGGACGGTCCGCAGCAGAGCGTGCTGGTCGTGACGAACGGCCAGGACGCGCTGCGGATCCTGCTCACGGCGGACAAGCAGTTCGTGCTCGAACCGGTGCGCCCGGACGAGGCCCCGCAGGCACTGGTCGGCGCCCTGCCGCCCACGCCGGCGGGCCGGGGCAACCCGATCACGCTGCCCGAGGACGCGCTCAAGCCGAAGCAGCAGCCGCGGTACGAGGACACCGGCTCGTTCCTGCAGCAGAGCCGCCCGACCAGCACGCCGAACGACCAGCTGGTCGCGCAGCTCAGGGAGATCATGGGCCAGCCGCGCACCGGCGGCGGCCAGGTCTACTCGGCCAAGCGCGACCACCTGGGCCGCAAGCAGCGCTGCGTCGCCCCGCTCACCTTCATCGACACGCCGACCGGGCGCTACCTGGCGGCCAAGAGCGAGGGCTGGCTGCGGGTGCAGCCCGCCGACTTCGGCACGCTCGCGCGGATGACGGCGACGATGCCGTAGTCCGGCACCGATGCCGTCGGCCGGGTCGCAGCAGCGGCCCGGCCGATGTCGTTCGTCAGGAGAACCGCAGCGCGTCCGGCCCCAGCTCGGCCGGGCTGCGGTGCCCGGACAGCCCGAGCGTGAGGTCGAAGTCCGCGAGCAGGCTGCGCAGCACGTGCTTCACCCCGACCTGGCCGCCGTGCGCGAGCCCGTAGGCGAACGGCCGCCCGACCAGCACTGCCTTGGCGCCGAGCGCGAGTGCCTTCACGACGTCCGCGCCCGTGCGGATGCCGGAGTCGAACAGCACGTCGACCTGCTCCCCCACCGCCTCGACGATCGACGGCAGCGCGTCCAGCGACCCGACCGCGCCGTCGACCTGGCGCCCGCCGTGGTTGGAGACGACCACACCGTCCATTCCGGACTCGACGGCCCTGCGCGCGTCGTCCGCGTGCTGGATTCCCTTGAGGACGATCGGCCCGTCCCAGTGCTCGCGCAGGAACGACAGCTGGTCCCACGACTTGTCCGTGCCGGTGAACATGCCCACCCACCGCAGGATCGCCATCGGCAGGTCCTCCTCCGGCGCCTTCTGCAGCCCGGTCCGGAAAGCCGGGTCGCTGAACGGGATCGCCGTGCCGATGCCGCGCAGGAACGGCAGGTAGCCCTGGTCGAGGTCGTGCGGCCGCCACGCGAGCGTCCACGTGTCGAGCGTGACGACCAGTGCCGTGTACCCGGCCTTCTTCGCGCGCTCCAGCAGCGACGCGCACACGTCGGGGTCGTTCGGCCAGTAGAGCTGGTACCAGCGCGGCCCGGTGCCGGACGCCTCCGCGACCTCCTCGATGGTGTGCGAGGACGCCGTCGACAGCACCATCGGCACCCCGAGCTCGGCCGCCGCCCGCGCGGTGGCGAGCTCGCCGTCCGGGTGCAGGATCGACTGCACGCCAACGGGTGCGAGCAGCACCGGCGCCGGCAGCTCGGTGCCCAGCACGGTCACGCCGAGGTGCCGCTCGGTGGCGTTCGTCAGCATCCGCGGCACGAGCCGCACGCGCTCGAACGCCTCGCGGTTCGCCCGCACCGTGGCGCCCGAGCCCGCGCCCCCCGCCACGTACCAGAACGGCCCCGGCCCCAGCCTCTCGCGCGCGGACTGCTCCAGCGCGTTCGGGTCGGTGGTGAACGGCGGCTCGGTGCCGCCGAGCCCCTGCAGGTAGATCTCGTTCTGGTACGCGGCGAAGTTGGTCATGCGCCCACTCTGCTACGAAGCGTGCACGGCGAGCTAGACCCGTGCTCCCGACGCGGGCTTCGGCCGCTTCTGCTGCACCGCCCGGCGCGGCCACCGCGACTCCAGCCAGATGGCGATCGGCGCTGCGGTGACCACTGTGGACGCGGTGCCGGCGACCAGGCCGATCAGCAGCGCCGTCGCGAAGTCCGCCAGTGAGCCGTCGCCCAGCACCAGCAGCGCGGCGAGCACGAACAGCACGCCGATGCCGGTGTTCACGGTGCGCGGCACGGTTTGCACGACCGCGTCGGACACCACGTCCGGGTACGAGCCCTTGAACCGCGACCCGCGCAGTTCGCGCAGGCGGTCGAAGACGACCACCGAGTCGTTCACCGAGTAGCCGATCACGGTCAGCAGGGCCGCGAGGAACACGCCGTCGGCCGTCTTGCCCATCCACGCGAACACGCCGATCAGCACCAGCACGTCGCTCAGCAGCGCCAGCACCGTCGCGATGCCGAGGCGCCAGTCGAAGCGCACCGCCAGGTAGACGAGCTGCGCGGCCACGGCGATGGCCAGGCCGATCACGGCGTTGCGGCGCAGTTCGGACGACAGCGACGGGCCGATCAGCTCGTTGCTCGACTGGCGGGCGCCGCCGTCGACCGCGGAGGACACGACCTCGCCGATGCGCGACGAGGTGGCGTCGTCGATCGGGCCGGTGCGCAGCGAGACCTCGGTGCCCGACGACGACACGACGACGTCCGCGAAGCCCGCGTCCTCGAGGGCGTCGCGCACCCGGCCCGCGTCGACGGAGCCGCCCGCGGTGAAGTCGAGCATGCGGCCGCCGGTGAACTCGACGCCCAGGTTCAGGCCGCGCGCGAACAGGCCGGTGATCGCCACCAGCACCACGGCGGCGGCGCTGATCAGCCACAGCGACGGGCGCCGGTAGAGCACGAGGGTCAGCCGCTGCCGCACCCAGCCCAGCGTGTGCAGGCCGCTCAGCTTCGGTCGCTTGGCCACGAACCGCGTGCCCATCGCCCACACCACCAGCACCCGCGACAGCACCAGGGCGCTGAACATCGACGCGAGCACACCGATGGTGAGCGTGACGCCGAAGCCCCGGACCGGTCCGGTGGCCAGCCAGAACAGCAGCCCCGCCGCCAGCAGTGTCGTCACGTTCGAGTCCGCGATCGCGCTCAGCGCGCCGCGGAAGCCGTTCTCGGAGGCCCGCCGCAGGTTGGGTTTGCGCTTGTACTCCTCGCGGGCCCGTTCGAAGATCAGGACGTTCGCGTCGACCGCCATGCCGATCGCCAGCACGAAGCCGGCCAGGCCGGGCAAGGTGAGCGTCGCCCCCACGGCCAGCAGGCCGGCGTAGGAGACACCCGCGTAGCCGATGAGCGCGACCACCGCGAGGAACCCCGCCAGGCGGTAGGCGAACATCAGGAACACCGAGGTCAGGGCGATGCCGATGATCGCGGCCTGGGCGCTGGCCTCGATCGCCTCCTCGCCCAGGGTGGCGCCGACGGTGCGCTGTTCGATCACCTCGACCGGCACGGGCAGCGCGCCGGAGCGGATGACCAGGGCGAGCTCCTTCGCCTCGGCCTCGCCGAACCGGCCGGTGATCGTCGTGGCACCGCCCGCCTGTCCCCCGCCGCACGGCGTGTCCAGGCTGACCTCGGGCGAGGAGATGGGGGCGCCGTCGAGCACGAACGCGATCTGGCGGCCGGGCGTGCCGGACGGTTCGCAGGCCGCCTCGCCGGTGACCTTCTGCCACTGGGCCGGGGCGCTGCCCTGGAACTGGATGTTGACCACGAAGCCCGCGCCCTGCGGGTTGCGCTGGGCGGTGGCGTCCGAGATGCCCTCGCCGGTCATGACCGTCTGGCCGTTGCGCTGCACGGTCAGCTGCGCGGTGCGGCCGAGGACCTTCACGGCCTCCTCGGGGTCCTGGACGCCGGGCAGTTCGACGACGATGCGGTTCTCGCCGGAGCGGGCGATGACCGGTTCGGCGACGCCGAGCGCGTCGACGCGGCGGCGCAGGACCTCGAGCGAGCGGTCGGCGGCGTCGGAGTCGCCCTTGGCCTCCAGGACGATCTGGGTGCCGCCGCGCAGGTCGAGGCCGAGGCGGGGATCGGTGGTGAGCAGCAGGAATGCGGATGCGACCAGGACCCCGAGCGCGATCAGACCGCGCACGAGCAAGCCCTGGCGCGCGGAGTCGCGCGGCATGGGTGGGTGAGCCTTCCGGAAGAGAAAGTGGGTGCTGAGAACGGGTGTTCAGCGACCGGAAGGGGGTGAGCGGTCCCGCTGCGGGGTCCAGCGGATGCCCTCGGGCGTGCGGTGCACGCGGCGGGCGAAGGCGACCACGAACCGCATCGGCAGCGCGGGCTTCGCGACCGGCGGCACGTCCATCGGCACCTGCGACTGCGGCACCTGGGAGGCGTGGTGGTTGTGCGGTTTCGGGGCGGTGACCGGCAGGTTCGCGAAGTCGTGGCCGTGCCGGACGACCGACCCCTGCCCCAGCGCCGGTTCGGCGGGGGCGGCGACGATGAAGAGCTGACCGAGGAAGAGCAGGACGACGAGAGCGATCGCGTTGCGCCGCATCACCGCCTCCTGCCCCCTCCCACGTAGACCAGCGCGCCTCCCACGACGGCGCACACCCAGGAAAGCACAAGAGGCTGCATCGTGGTGGCGCCGACCAGCAGCGCGACCGTCCAGCCCGCCAGGACCAGCGCGGACGCGGCCAGCAGCGACACCGTCACGGCGAGCTTGCGCAGGCCGAAGAGCGCCTTGAACGGGCGCAGCCGCAGCGCCACGACCAGGCAGCACAGCACCAGCGCCCCGGTGAAGAACCCCAGGTACGGCGTCGGGCGGGGCATGCCGGCGATCAACGCGAGCAAACCGCCGCCGACGAGCAGCAACGAGAGCATGCGCAACGCGCGCCACACCTGCGCCTTGTTCAGCTGCGCCGGCGCGGGCGGCTTCGCGGCACGGCGGCGCCGCACGGTCGCGAGGTTCGCCTTCGAGTCCGCGTCGGACGGGTCGAGCTTGATCGCCGTGCGGTAGGCGTGCTCGGCCGTGCCCCAGTCGCGCATCCGCAGCGCCGCGTCGCCGAGCACCTGGAACGCGCGCGCCTCGGTCGGTGCGAGCTGCGAGGCGTGCAGGGCCGAGTCGAACGCCTCGACGGCGCCGTCCTGCGAGTCGGCGAGCACCTCGGCCAGCACGACGTAGCCGCGCCAGTCGCCCGGTTTGCGCCGCACGGACTCGCGCGCCGAGACCGCCGCCTCCTGCCGGCGGCCCAGGTCGTTCAGCGCGAGCGCGGCCAGCCGCTGCGGCCAGGCGGGCTCGCCGTCGAGCACCATCGCCCGCTTGGCCGAGTCGAGCGCCTGGTCCGCCTCGCCCAGGTCGAGGTGGGCGGCCGCGAGCCGGCACCACGCCTCGGCGTGCCGAGGGTTCGCCGCCACGAGGGGCCGCAGCAGGTCGACCGCCTGCCGCGGCTTCCCCGAGGCGGTGAGCTCGGCTGCGCGCAGCAGCACGGCTGTCATCGGCTCGGACACGCCGCACAGTGTGGCAAAGCGCCCCACGCACCCGAACGGGTGACCTCGGACCCGTGCCTCAGGCGGGCGTGCCGAACCAGCGCGCGAGCGCCCCGTCCAGCTCCCGCTGGTCGTCCCCGGCCCACGCCACGTGCCCGTCGGGGCGCAGCAGCACCGCGGGCGCGGAGAGCTCCTCGCTGACGTCGGCGACGTGGTCGACGCGGCCGGCCCAGCCCTCGGCGGACAGCGTCCCGGTCTGGTCGAGCAGGATGCCGTGCCCCGCGTGCATCCGGTCGTAGAGCCCGCCGCGCTTGAGCGGGAGGTCGCCGATGCGCCGCCCCACGAGGTCGTCGCCGGACCCGAGGTCGTACCGGATCGTCACGGCGATGATCTTCTCGATGAGGTACCGGTTGACCTCCTCGAACCCGACCAGCTCCGTGAGCAGCCGCCGCACCGACTGCGGACCGGGCTCGACCTTCATCAGCTCGATCTGCGCACGGGTGTTGTTGAGCACCTCCTCCGCGACGGGGTGCCGTTCGGCCTCGTAGGTGTCGAGCAGGCCGTCCGGCGCCCAGCCGCGCACCGCGGCCGCGAGCTTCCAGCCGAGGTTGAACGCGTCCTGCAACCCCAGGTTGAGGCCCTGGCCACCGGTCGGGGGGTGGACGTGCGCCGCGTCGCCCGCGAGGAACACGCGGCCCGACCGGTAGCGCTCGGCCTGCCGGGTGGCGTCGCCGAACCGCGACATCCAGCGCGGCGAGTGCACGCCGAAGTCGGTGCCCGCGACCCGGCGCAGCTGCTCCTTGAAGTCGTCGAGCACCGGCATGACCGCCCGGTCCTCGGACACCCCGTCCGCCGGGACGACCACGCGGTAGGTCGCGGTGCCGCCGATCGGGCCGATGCCGAACCGCTTCTGCGTCTTGCGGACCTCGAGCATCAACGGCATCGCCTCCTCCCACGGGATGCCGATCTCCATCTCGCCGAGCAGCGTCTCCACGCGCGTGGGTTCGCCGGGGAAGTCGATCCCGGCGAGCTTGCGCACGGTGCTACGGCCGCCGTCGCAGCCGACGAGGTACTTCCCGCGCAACGACGTGCCGTCGGCCAAGTCGACGGTCACGCCCTCGTCGTCCTGGCTGAACGCGGTGACGGCCTGCCCGCGCCGGACGTCGGCGCCGAGCTCCAGGGCGTGCTCGGTGAGCAGGCGTTCGGTGACTGGCTGCGGCATCGAGAAGACGAACGGGTACTTCGTGTCCAGGCGTTCCGGCGCGGGCCGGTCGATGCCCGCGAAGAACCCGCCGAGCGGGTGGGTCGTGCCGAGCGGGAGGAACCGGTCCGCGAGACCCCGTTGGTCCAGGATCTCGAGGCTACGCGCGTGCATTCCCAGCGCGCGCACGACCGCGGTCGGTTCCGGATCGCGTTCGAGCAGCAGCACGCCCACTCCGTGCAGCCGCAGTTCGCCAGCGAGCATCATGCCGGTCGGTCCACCGCCGGCGATGATGACGTCGATCATGGAGTGGTCCCCGTTTCCCCAGTTCAGCGATGTTGGCGGGGAAATGATGGGGGACGCCCGGGGTCTTGCCGCAAGCCCCGGGGTGCGCTATACGTTGAAGTGGGAGGAGAGCGGAGCTCGCCTCCCTTCGTCGTCAGGAGAGCAGTCCCTCGCCCTTCAGGTGGGCGAAGATGATCCGGTCGACCGGGGAGATCCGGTCCGCGTCGGCGGTCGTGAGCCAGGCGAGCTCCTCGATCTCGGCCGACGCCACCGGTTCCCCCTCGAACGACGCGGTGTAGCAGGTCATCCGCACGGTCACCCCCGACGAGCGGCCGTGCGCCTGCGCCTCGAACGTGCCCAGGTGCCGCGCGGAAGCGGCGTCGATCTCGACGGACAGCTCCTCGCGGATCTCGCGCACGAGCGTCTCGACGTCCGACTCCCCCGGCTCGCGCTTGCCCCCGGGCAGGTAGTACGTGTCCTTGCCCCTCGACCGGGTGCCGAGCACGCGGCCGTCCTCCAGGTGGATCCAGGCAACCTTGTCGATCATGCGACCGAGGCTAGGCCGAGGCGAGCTCCTTGACCACGCGGTGCGCGTCGGCGAGCGACTCGACCGCGAGCTCGCGGAACTGGTGCAGCTGCGGGTTGACCTCGGCCAGGGTCAGCTCGGCGTGCACGAACTCCAGGTGGTGGTCGAGGCCGATCATCGAGAACACGGCCCGCAGGTACGGCTCCTGGAAGTCGAAGCCCTCGCGCGGGGTGCCCGGCTTGTACGAACCGCCGCGGGCGGTCACCACGACGACGCGCTTGCCGCCCAGCTCGAACGTGCCGTCCTCGCGCGGGAAGAACTCGCGGGTGGCGATCTGGTCGATCCAGGCCTTCAGCGTCGACGGGATCGCGAAGTTGTACATCGGCGCGCCGATGAGGATCACGTCCGCGGCTCTGACCTCGGCCACCAGGGCGGCCGTGACGTCGTGCTCGGAGCCGTCGACGTGCGGGACCGGGTCGGCGTTGACGTCGCGGTAGGTGTAGCCGCCCTCGGGGTTCGACGACCGCCAGACGTCGGCGAACGCGCTGGTGATCTCACGGGTGACCGAGCCTTCGCGGCGGATGCTCGAGTCGATGTGCAGCAGGTTGGTCATACCCAGAACATACGAGTGAAGAACTTCCGAGTCAAGACGTTCTTATCTGAGAACATCTCCGGCGGGATGTAGGATCGGGCACATGGAGGAGCGGCCGCTGCACAACGCCTGCGCGGAGAAGTGGGACTTCAACTGGCTGCTGCACCGGGCGGCCCAGCGCGTCGGGTCCTCGTTCGCCGAGGAGGTCGCGAAGCACGGCATCTCCGTGCGCGGCCAGCTGGTCCTGCAGGCGCTCGCGAACGAGGAGCTGCAGCGCACGCAGCTCAAGCTCGGCGCCATGCTCGGCCTCGACAAGACCACGCTCACCAGCGAGCTCGACAAGCTCGAGCGCACCGGCCTCGTCCAGCGCGTGCCCGACCCCAGCGACCGGCGCGTGCGCACACCGGTGATCACCCCGGAAGGCGTCGAGCTGCAGCGCAAGGTCGGGATGGCGCTCGCGGACGTCGAGCGCTCCTACCACGAGCGGTTCTCCGCCGAAGAGATGGCGGTCCTCCGCCGGGCGCTGATCAGCCTCGCCGACGGCGAGGGACCCGTGCACGGCTCCTGCATCTAGGCACGCGATCCCAGGCCCGACGGAGAACCCGAATTCGCCGTCATGACCTCCCGCCGATCCCGTCTAATGGACGTGAGCGCCGACCGCCGCACCGGCGCGCCGATCGAGCTGGAGGAACGAACCCGTGGGAGCACCAGAGGAGTGGCAGGTGAGCTGCCGCGACATCGCTTCGCGCCGACGGGACATGACGGTGTTCGTCAGCCAGGGGCACATCGTGGTCACCGTGCCGCCGGGGGAAGCCGCCGTGCTGACCCCGCTGGAGGTCGGCCGCCTGCGCGCGGCCCTGCGCGACGCCGTCGTGAGCGCGTCCCACGCCGAGACGTGACCGCGGTCACAGCGCTACCTACTCGCGAGTAGGTAGATGGCAGAGTGGGTCCCATGCTGACCCGCGTGCTGCTGACCTTGGTGAAGGCCGGAGTGATCCGGCCGCTGGGCCCGCGCGGGCTGTCCGGCACCGTCCGCGGCTACGTGCAGTGGGACATCACCCTCGCGTGGGGCTACCAGACCGGCGCCGGCCGGCACCCGGACCGGGCGGCGGTCGTCGACGACGACGGTGTGCTCACCTACGCGGAGGTCGACGAGCGGACGAGCCGGCTCGCGCACGCCTTCCGGCCGAAGGAACGGGTCGGGCTGTTGTGCCGCAACGGCCGCGCGTTCATCGAGACCATGACGGCGTGCACGAAGATCGGCGCCGACGCCGTGCTGCTCAACACCGGCCTGAGCGCGGGGCAGCTGGCCCAGGTCGCGCGGGAGCAGGGGATCGACCGGATCGTCGCCGACCGCGACTTCGCCGACGTCCTGCCGGACGTGCCGGTGTACTTCGGCGACGAGCTCGAGTCGCTGATCCGCACCGGACCGCGCACCCCGCTCCCCCGCCGTCCCCCGCGCGGCAGGCTGATCATCCTCACCTCCGGCACCACCGGCACCCCGAAGGGCGCGCGCCGGCCGGAACCCGCGAGCCTCGCCCCCGCCGCCGCGCTGCTGTCGCGCATCCCCCTCAGGCACGGCGACGTCGTCTCCATCACCTCGCCGCTCTTCCACGCGTGGGGCCTCGCCGCGTTCCAGCTCGGGCTCGTGCTCGGCGCGACCCTGGTGCTGCGCAAGAGGTTCGACCCGGAGCAGGCGCTGCGCGACGCCGAGCGGTGCGACGCGATGTTCGTGGTTCCCGTGATGCTGCAACGCATGCTGGAGACCCCGCACCGCCCGAAGCTGCGGGTCATCGCCTCCAGCGGGTCGGCGCTGCCGCCCAAGGTCGCCACCCGCACGTTGCGGGAGTTCGGCCCGGTCCTCTACAACCTCTACGGGTCGACGGAGGTCAGCTGGGCGAGCATCGCCACGCCGCAGGAGATGCTCGCGGAGCCCGGCACGGCGGGCAAACCGCCGCTCGGCACCCGGCTGGCCATTGTGGACGAACACGGGAAACCCGTGCCGCCCGGCGAGACCGGGCGGATCTTCGTCGGCAACGACATGCTCTTCGACGGCTACACCAACGGCACCGGCAAGGAGTCGCTGGACGGGCTGATGTCCACCGGCGACCTCGGCCACGTCAGGGACGGCCTGCTGTTCGTGGCGGGCCGCGACGACGAGATGATCGTCTCCGGCGGCGAGAACGTCTACCCGCGCGAGGTCGAGGACCTGCTGTCCACCCTGGACGGCGTCACGGAGGTCGCCGTGACGGGCGTGCCGGACGACGACTTCGGCCAGCGCCTCGCCGCCTACGTCGTCGGAGCGGACACCCTCACGGCGGACCTCGTGCGCGACCACGTGCGGGCCAGCCTCGCGCGGTTCTCCGTCCCCCGCGACGTCCACTTCCTCGACGAGCTCCCCCGCAACGCGGCCGGGAAGGTGGTCAAGCGGGAGCTGGGTGGGCCCCGGTAGGAACCGACGGCGGCGGGCATCCATTGGCAACCTGTTGACAACTGGTCCGTCCAGGCCGACACCGGGTCGCCCGAACGGCCGCTCGCCCTGCACCGGGCACCACCGGTCATCGGCATTCCACCCCGTGGCACCGAGGTGATTGGGTGATGTCACGAGCGGGGAGTCTGTGT
The DNA here is from genome assembly GCF_042725365.1 of Lentzea sp. NPDC060358. Lineage (NCBI taxonomy): Bacteria > Bacillati > Actinomycetota > Actinomycetes > Pseudonocardiales > Pseudonocardiaceae > Lentzea > Lentzea sp. NPDC060358. The sequence goes on from NZ_JBHXCW010000099.1 coordinate 14,774, forward strand.
CATGCTCCGTTCACAACGTGTCCGGTCCGACGAGCTGGGGGCGGTCATGACGGGGCAACGTCGCCCGCTGCCGACGTCCGCGCGATCAGTGCTTGCGCAGCGCGATCCGTGCGACGTCCCGCCACAGCAGCGGATCGACGGCCTCGGGGTTGATGTGCTCCAGCAGCGCGGCCAGTGCGGCGCGCGCGTCGGTGCCCCCGTCCGGGTCGACCTCGTCCGCCGCCCGCACGAGCAGCAGGTGGCACCGCAGCTGCTGCTCGGCGTCGAGCAGCCCGGTGGCGACGGCGCCCTCCGCGAGCTCCCGCGCCCTGCCGACCTCGCCCTCGCGCAGCGCGACGTCCGCCCGCAGGGCGCGGACGTGCGCGAGCAGGTCGTCCTGCCGGTGCAGCGCCGCGACGGCGGCCTCCACCGCGTCCAGCAGCGCGGCGATCTCACCGAGGTGCGCGCCGGGCGTGCGCAGCCCGATGGACGCGCCGGCGAGGCGGACCCGGCACCGGTACTCCGGATCGCCGTCGAAGTCGTCGAGCATCGTCACGGCCTCGCGGATGCAGTGCGCGGCCTCCGTGCGGTCGCCCAGCCGGTCGGCGACCTTGGCGCGCACCCACCACGTGGAGATCGCGAGCCGTTCGCGGCCGAGCTCCGGCAGCCGCGCGGAGAGCTGGTCGACGATCTGCTCGGCGTCCGCGAGCCGGCCGGCCGCCGCCAGCTCCGCGCACAGCGAGATGAGCGCGCGGGTGTGGACGCGGCGCACCCGGTCGCCGTCGCCGCGGGAGAGCTCGACGGCCTCCGCCGCGGCTTTCACGGATTCGGCCGTCCGGGCGAGGCGCCGCAACGAAGATGCGCGCAAGATCTCCACGAGCGCGTCCACCGCCGGACCGGGAGACCACGACTTGCGCAGCTCCACCGCCGCCAGCAGCAGGCCCTCGTGGTCGCGTTGCCTCGCCAGCACCGCGAGGCGCGTCCAGCGCACGCACCAGCCGAACATCTCCTCGTCCGGCCGCTTGCCCACCGCCGCCAGCAGGTCGACGGTCGTCACGAAGTCGCCGTCGTGGTAGGCGAGCAACGCCTCGCACCACGCCAGCGCCTCGTCCTGCACGGCGGTGCGGTCCTCGTCGGCCGTCAGCTCGGAGGGGTCGACGTCGAGCGCCTCGGCGAGCCGCGCGACGACGGCGGGCGACGGCACCCGTTCGCCGGACTCGAGCCGGGACACGTAGCTCATCGACACACCGGGGCAGGCCAGGTCCTTTTGCGACAGACCGCGTTGCAGCCGGGCCGACCGCAGGCGCGCGCCGAACCTCGTCAACGACTTCCTGCCCTCATCCACGGCCGCCACCCATCGGAACGGAGCACCTCAATGAAGTTGAACACTATCGCTCGCACCATCGCCGCCGTGGTCCTCAGCCTGGGAGCGCTGATGGCCCTCGGCGGTACGGCGTCGGCGGGGGAACCGGACGCCGGTTTCACGCCGCCGTACATCGTCGCGCCCTGACGGCCGGCGGCCGGGTGGTCCCGCCTCCCTCGCAAGCAGGACCACCCCGGCCACCGGCACGCCAATTGACACACCTGACCCCACCGCCCGCCGCGGTTGGTGCACCCTTGTGGGGTGACTCCGCAACTGCGCACGCCTCGTCACCAGGTGAGCAAGAAGTCCGTCGTGCTGTGGACGATGCAGGCCGCCGTGTTCTGGCTCGTGCTGTTCGTGCCCCAGGCGATCGTGTTCCTGCTGGTCGGCGAGCCACCGGTGTGGGAGCTCGCGCTGCTGGTCGCCACCGGGGTCGTCGGGCTCGTGCACACCGCCGTCGAACCGAGCTGGCGCTACCGCGTGCACCGCTGGGAGACGACGCCGGAGGCCGTCTACACCCTCTCCGGCTGGCTGAACCAGGAGTGGAGAGTCGCACCGGTCTCGCGCATCCAGACCATCGACACGAAACGCGGGCCGTTCCAGCAGATCCTCGGTCTGTCCACGGTGACCGTGACGACGGCGTCGGCGGCGGGCCCGGTGGAGATCGAGGGCCTGGACCACGAGGTGGCGCAGCAGCTCGTGGTGGAGCTGACGAACACCACGCAGGCCACCCCGGGTGATGCCACGTGAGCACACCCGCGGAGACCCCGGCGGGACTGCCCGCCGCACCGGAGATCGCCGAGCCGCTCGCGCAGTGGCACCGCCTGCACGTGCGCATGCTGATCGTGCGGCCGCTCAACGAGGGCATCGCGATGCTGGTGCCGATCCTCGTCCTGCTGTTCACCGGCAACGGCGAGCGGTGGCGCCTGATCGCGAGCGGTGTCACCGCCGGCGCGATCCTGTTGTTCAGCTACTTCATCTGGCGCACCACGAAGTACCGCATCACCGACGACCAGGTGGAGCTGCACACCGGTCTGCTGACGCGCAAGCAGCTCGCGGTGCCGCGCGATCGCATCAGGACGGTCGACCTCACCTCCAAGCCCGGCCACCGGGTGTTCGGCCTGTCCGCCGTGCGGATCGGCACCGGGCAGCAGGACACGCCCGGCACGGACGGCCTGACGCTCGACGCCGTGACGCAGCAGGAGGCCGAACGGCTGCGGGTGTTGTTGCTGCAGAAGGGAGTCGCGCCTCGGCCGACCGCCGCCACCGGTGAGCCGGACGCCCAGCCGGTGCCGCTGCCCGAGTCCGAGACCATCTCGCGGCTCGACCTGAGGTGGCTGAGGTTCGCGCCCCTGTCGTTGTCGGGCCTGGTCGCGATCGGCGCGCTGTTCGGCGTGCTGTCCAACTACGCCGACGACGTCGGCCTGCACCCGGTCCAGGACCTCTTCGAGTGGCTGTTCGACCGCCCGAGCGTCGGGGTGATCGGCACGTTCGTCGTCGGTCTCGTCGTCGCGGGGCTCGTCCTCTCGGTGCCGCTCTACGTCCTGCAGTTCTGGAACTACCGCCTCACCCGCGAGCCGGACGGGACGCTGCGCGTGCAGCGCGGCCTGCTCACCACCCGGTCCGTCTCCGTGGAGGAGCAGCGCCTGCGCGGCGTCGACATCCAGGAACCGCTGCTGGTGCGGGCGGGCCGCGGCGCGAAGACCGTCGCGGTGACGACCGGCCTGGGGTCGAAGGGCGAGAGCAACCTGCTGCTGCCGCCCGCGCCGCTCTCGGTGGCGCACCAGGTCTCCCGCGACGTGCTGAAGGTCGACGACGACCCGACCACGCGCACGCTGCGCAAGCACCCGTTCGCCGCTCTGCGCCGCAGCCTGTTCCGGCACATCGTGCCGTGGGTCGTCATCGCCGCCGGGCTCGCGATCTGGGCGCCGTCCTGGGCGTGGCCGATCCCGGTGGCGGTCATCCCGTTCGCGGCGCTGGTCGGCTGGGACAACTACCGGTCGCTCGGCAACGCGCTCGACGACCGCTACCTGGTGACGCGCAACAACTCCCTGGTGCGCAGCACGGTCGCGCTGCAGCGCACCGGCATCATCGGCTGGCGCATCCGGCGGTCGTTCTTCCAGCGCCGCAGCGGGTTGATGACGATCGGCGCCACCACGGCGGCGGGTGCGGGCATCTACCACGTCACCGACGTCGGCGAGGCCGACGGGCTGGCGCTCGCCGACGCGGCGGTGCCGGACCTGCTGCGCCCGTTCCTCGTCGACGGGTCCACTCGGGACTGACTAGGCGGTGCGGAACGTCTGGCGGTAGGCGGTCGGCGAGACGCCGATCGTCGCCGCCAGCTGCTGCCGCAACGCGGCGCCCGTGCCGAAGCCGGAGTGGTTCGCGACCTGGTCGATCGGCAGGTCGGTCGACTCGAGCAGGTGCCGGGCGCGCTCGACGCGCTGCTGCGTCAGCCACTGGCCGGGCGACATGCCGGTCTCGGCGCGGAACCGGCGGGTGAACGTGCGCACGCTCATCCGCACCTGCGCGGCCATCGCGGCGAGGTCGAGCGGTTCCTGGAGCCGCTCCAGCGCCCACTCGCGGGCGAGCGCGGTGGAGGTGTCCGGGTAGCTCGGCACCGGCCGGTCGACGAACTGCGACTGGCCGCCCTGCCGCCACGCCGGGACGACGCAGTAGCGGGCGACCCGGTTCGCGACGTCGCTGCCGTGGTCGGACCTGATCACGTGCAGGCACAGGTCGATGCCGGCCGCGACGCCCGCGGAGGTCAGCACGTCGCCGTCGTCGACGAACAGCACGTCGGGGCTCAGCCGCACCCGCGGGAACAGCGCGCCGAACGCCTCGGCGGCGCTCCAGTGCGTGGTGGCGGGCCGGCCGTCGAGGATCCCGGCCGCGCCCAGCACGAACGCGCCGGTGCAGATCGACATGACCCGCCGCGCCCTCGTGGTGGTCAGCGCCTCGTGCACGGCCGGTTCGAGCCGGCCCTCGCGCCGGGCGAGCGGGTAGCGGGTGCCCGGCACCAGGACGGTGTCGGCGTCGCGGAGCACCTCCAGGCCGTGGTCCGGGGCGATCGAGAAGCCGCCGCTCGTGGCGACCCTGGCGCCGCCCGGCGAGCACACCAGCAGCTCGTAGTGCTCCGGCAGCTGTCCGAAGATGTGCGTGGCGGTGCCGAGGTCGAAGGCGATCGACGTCTCGAGCGCCAGCACGGCGATCCGATGGGTCATGGCTCGATTCTTTCACATGTTGGCTGTCCGGCCACTGGCTCACGGATCGGTCATCGCCGAACCTTGTCGTCGTGAGACTGCACTGGGCCTGGGTTGTCGCGGGCGTGTCCTTCATCGCCCTGGTGGGCGCGGCGTCGTTCCGCGCGGCGCCGAGCGCGTTGATCGAGCCGCTGCGGGCGGAGTTCGGCTGGACGACCGGCACGATCTCCCTCGCCATCTCGATCAACCTGTTGCTGTACGGGCTGACCGCGCCGTTCGCGGCCGCGCTGATGGACCGGTTCGGCGTGCGGGTCGTGGTGACCTTCGCGCTGACCATGGTCGCGCTCGGCAGCGGGCTGACGGTGTTCATGACCTCGTCGTGGCAGCTCGTGCTGCTCTGGGGCGTGGTGGTCGGGCTGGGGACCGGGTCGATGGCGCTCGCGTTCGTCGCGACGATCACCGGCCGGTGGTTCGTGCGGCACCGCGGCCTGGTCACGGGTGTGCTGACGGCCGGTGGTGCCGCGGGGCAGCTGGTGTTCCTGCCGACGGTCGCGTGGCTGTCCGAGAGCTACGGCTGGCGGCCCGCGTCGCTGGTGATCTGCATCGCCGCGCTGGCCGTGGTGCCGCTGGCGGCGTTCTTCCTGCGCGAGTACCCGCGGGACGTGGGCCTGCTGCCGCTGGGCGCCACCGAGGACACTCCCCCGCCGCCGTCCGGCGGTGCGGCCCGGCGCGCCCTGGGCGCGTTGAGGTCGGCTGCCCGCACGCGGCCGTTCTGGTTGCTGGCCGGTGGTTTCGCGATCTGCGGCGCGTCGACGAACGGGTTGGTGGGCACGCACTTCATCCCCGCCGCGCACGACCACGGCATGCCGACGACGACCGCGGCCGGGCTGCTGGCGCTCGTCGGCGTGTTCGACATCGTGGGCACGATCGCGTCCGGCTGGCTGACCGACAAGGTCGACTCGCGGCTGCTGCTCGCGGCCTACTACGCGCTGCGCGGCCTGTCGCTGGTGCTGCTGCCGCAGCTGTTCGGCGAGTCGGCGCACCCGTCGATGCTGGTGTTCATCATCTTCTACGGCCTCGACTGGGTCGCGACCGTGCCGCCGACCGTGGCGTTGTGCCGCCAGTACTTCGGCATGTCCGGGCCGGTCGTGTTCGGCTGGGTGTTCGCCTCGCACCAGCTCGGTGCCGCGCTGGCCGCGTCCGCCGCCGGGCTCACCCGCGACCACCTGGGCAGCTACGACCTCGCCTGGTACGTCGCGGGCGCCCTCTGCATCGGCGCGGCGGTGCTGTCAGCGTCGCTTGCGCGAGGTGCCGAAGAGACCCCGCGTGATCTCGCGCGCCAGGGCGCTGCCGGCTGAGCGCAGGAACGACTTCACGGCGCTGTTGCCGAGCACCTTCTCGACGAGCCCCGGTTCCTCCTTCTCGCGCTTGCGCTCGGGAGGGGCTTCCGGGGCTTGTTCCTGTTCCTGTCGAGGTGCCGCGACCTTGGCCATCAGCTGCTCGTAGGCCGACTCGCGGTCGACGGTCTCCGCGTACTTGCCGTGGAGGTCACTCTGCTGTGCAGCCTGCTTGATCGCATCGGCGCCGATGGTGTCCATCAACGACCGCGGTGCCCGCAGCCGGGTCCACGCGACCGGCGTGGGCGCGCCCTTCTCGCTCAGCACGGTGATGACGGCCTCGCCGATGCCGAGCGACGTGAGCGCTTTCTCCAGGTCGTAGTGCGGCGTCGTCGGGTACGTCTTCACCGTGCGCGCCAACGCCTTCTGGTCGTCCGGCGTGAACGCGCGCAGTGCGTGCTGGACGCGGGCGCCGAGCTGCGACAGCACGTCGTTCGGGATGTCGGTCGGCAGCTGGGTGCAGAAGAACACGCCGATGCCCTTGGAGCGGATGAGCTTCACGGTCTGGATGATCCGGTCGAGGAACGCCTTGGAGGCGCCGGAGAACAGCAGGTGCGCCTCGTCGAAGAAGAAGACGAGCTTGGGCTTCTCGACGTCGCCCTCCTCCGGCAGCGTCTCGAAGAGCTCCGCGAGCAACCACATCAGGAACGTGGAGAACAGCGCCGGGTCGCCCTGCAGCTCCGCCAGTTCGAGCAGGCTCACGACGCCCTTGCCGTCGCGCACGCGCATCAGGTCGGCCGGGTCGAGCTCGGGTTCGCCGAAGAACCGGTCGCCGCCCTGCGCCTCCAGGTTCACGAGCGCCCGCAGGATCACGCCCGCCGTGGAGCCGGAGACACCGCCGATGCCCTTGAGGTCGGCCTTGCCCTCGTCGCTCGTGAGGTGCTGGATGACGCTGCGCAGGTCCTTGGTGTCGAGCAGCGGCAGGCCCTTCGAGTCCGCCCAGTGGAAGATCAGGCCGAGCGTCGACTCCTGGGTGTCGTTGAGGCCCAGCACCTTCGACAGCAGGATCGGGCCGAAGCTCGTGATCGTGGCCCGCAGCGGCACACCGAGACCGCCGGTGCCGATCGACAGGAACTGCACGGGAAACGACTGCGGCTGCCAGTCGTCCCCGGTGTCCTTCGCGCGGGCCGCGGTGCGCTCGCTCGCGGAACCCTGCTGCGACAGACCGGACAAGTCGCCCTTCACGTCGGCCATGAGCACCGGCACGCCGTTGTCCGACAGCTGTTCGGCGAGCAGCTGCAGGGTCTTCGTCTTGCCCGTGCCCGTTGCGCCGGCGACGAGTCCGTGGCGGTTGACCATGGACAACGGGATGCGGACGTGCGCGGCCGGTTCCACGGTTCCCCCGGCCAGCACGGAGCCCAGTTCGATGGCCGCGCTCTCAGACGCGTACCCGGCCGCGATCTCACCCTGAGCCGTCATGCACGGGGAGCGTAACCGTGTTGCCGCACGCCGCCACTCGAAGTCGCGGGCCCGCGCAGTACTGTTCCAGGGGTGATGGATCGTCTGGTGTGGATCGACTGCGAGATGACCGGACTCGACCTGGGCAAGGACGCTCTGATCGAGATCGCGGCACTGGTCACGGACGCCGAGCTGAACGTGCTCGGCGAAGGTGTGGACATCGTGATCCACGCCTCCGACGACGCGCTCGCCTCGATGCCGGAAGTCGTCGTGCAGATGCACGCCAAGTCGGGCCTGACCGAGGAGGTGCGGGCCTCCTCGGTGTCGCTGGAGGAGGCCGAGGCCGCCGTGCTGGCCTACATCAAGGAGTGGGTGCCGGACCCCCGGACCGCTCCCCTGGCCGGCAACTCCATCGCGACCGACCGCGGTTTCATCGCGCGCGACATGCCGGCGCTGGACGCGCACCTGCACTACCGCATGGTCGACGTGTCGTCGATCAAGGAGCTGTGCCGGCGCTGGTACCCGCGCATCTACTACGCGCAGCCGGGCAAGGGCCTCGCCCACCGGGCGCTCGCCGACATCGTCGAGTCGATCCGGGAGCTCGCCTACTACCGGCGCACGGCATTCGTGCCGCAGCCGGGGCCGACGAGCGAGCAGGCCCAGGCCGTGGCCGCTGACCTGCTGAAGGACGTCCGCTAGACCCCCGATTTCAATATCGGTGGCTGCCGTTGCTATGCTTTCCCCGCTGGCGAAACGCCGGTGATGGTGGGTGTAGCTCAGCCGGTAGAGCACTGGGTTGTGATCCCAGGTGTCGCGGGTTCAAGTCCCGTCACTCACCCTTTGTCGAAAGGCCTCCGCATCCGCGGGGGCCTTTCTTCACGTTTCGGGGAGTCTTCATGACCACGCTCGTCGCCAAGGACCTCGCCGCCGGGCACGGTGACCGCGTCCTGTTCTCCGGCCTGGACCTGGTGGTCGCTCCCGGCGACGTCATCGGCCTGGTCGGTGTGAACGGCGCGGGCAAGTCGACGTTGCTGAAGACGCTGGCGGGCCTCATCCCCGCCGAGTCGGGCCGCGTCACGCTGAGCCCGCCCTCGGCCAACGTCGGGCACCTCGCGCAGGAGCCGGAACGTCTCGAGGGCGAGACCGTGCGGGACTTCCTGGCCCGCCGCACGGGTGTCGCCGCCGCCCAGGCCTCGCTGGACGCGGCCACAGAGGCGCTGACCGCGGGCAACGACGAGGGCTACTCCGACGCGCTGGACCAGTGGCTCGCCCTCGGCGGCGCCGACCTCGAGGAACGGTCGCTGGAAGTCGTCTCCGACCTGGGTCTTTCGGTCGGCTTGGACGCGCTGATGACGTCGTTGTCCGGCGGCCAGGCGGCACGGGCGAGCATGGCGTCGTTGCTGCTGAGCCGCTACGACGTGTTCCTGCTCGACGAGCCGACCAACGACCTGGACCTCGACGGCCTCGAGCGGCTGGAGAAGTTCGTCACGGGCCTGCGCGCGGCGACCGTGCTGGTGTCGCACGACCGCGAGTTCCTCGCCCGCACGGTGACGAGCGTGCTGGAGCTCGACCTGCACCAGAACGCCGTGCACCTCTACGGCGGCGGCTACGAGTCGTACCTCGAAGAACGCGCACGGGCCCGTCAGCACGCCCGTGACGACTACGAGGAGTTCGCCGACACCAAGGCGTCGCTGGAGGCCCGTGCGCGCATGCAGCGCGCGTGGATGGACAAGGGCGTGAAGAACGCCCGGCGCAAGGCGGGCGACAACGACAAGAACGCCCGCAAGTTCCGCGCCGACGCCACCGAGAAGCAGGCGTCGAAGGCCCGGCAGACCGACCGCATGATCGAGCGGCTGGACGTCGTCGAGGAGCCCCGCAAGGAGTGGGAGCTGCGGATGGAGATCGCGTCCGCACCCCGTTCGGGCGCGGTCGTGGCGTCGTTGCGGGCGGCGGTCGTCACGCGCGGCTCGTTCACGCTGGGCCCGGTGGACCTGCAGGTCGACTGGGCGGACCGGGTCGCGATCACCGGCGCGAACGGCGCGGGCAAGTCGACGCTGCTGGCCGCGTTGCTGGGCCGCGTCGAGCCGGCCTCGGGCTACGCGACGCTCGGGTCCGGCGTGGTGGTCGGCGAGGTGGACCAGGCGCGGGGCCTCTTCCTGGGCGACCTGCCGCTCGTGGACGCGTTCCAGGAGGCCGTGCCGGAGATGACGCCGGCCGACGTGCGGACGCTGCTCGCGAAGTTCGGGCTGAAGGCGGCGCACGTGCTGCGCCCGGCCGCGTCGCTCTCCCCGGGCGAGCGGACGCGGGCGGCGCTCGCGCTGCTGCAGGGCCGCGGGGTGAACCTGCTGGTGCTCGACGAGCCGACGAACCACCTGGACCTGGCCGCGATCGAGCAGCTGGAACAGGCGCTGGAGACCTACACCGGCACGTTGCTGCTGGTCACGCACGACCGCCGGATGCTGGAGGCCGTGCGGGTGAACCGTCACCTGACCGTCTCGGGTGGCCAGGTGACGGTGTCCTAGACCGCTACCGGTTGCCCTGGACCCACGTGGTCCACGGGACCTGCCAGTCGCCGAAGCCGTCCCACGCCTCGAGCGCCGGCCCGCCGGAGTTGGCGACCGTGACGATGTCGCCCTGCTTCGAGTTGTCGAACACCCACTTGGCGTTCTCCGGCGACAGGTTGAGGCAGCCGTGGCTCACGTTGCGGTTGCCCTGGTCGCCGATGGACCACGGCGCGCTGTGGAAGAAGATGCCGCTGTTCGACATGCGGTAGGCCCAGTCGACCGGCGTCTTGTAGCCGCCGTTCTCGAGCGCGAGACCGTACGTCGTCGAGTCCATGATCATGTGGTCGTGCTTCTCCATCAGCACGTACGTGCCGGTGGGAGTCGTGTTGGCCGCGTTGCCCATCGAGGTGGGCATGGTCTTCACGACCTGGCCGTTGACCTTCACGTTGACCTGGTGGGTCTGCCCGTCGGCCTCGTAGATGACCTCGTCGCCGACCGTCGTGGTGATCGTGCGGTCTTCCTGGCCGTAGATGCCGTCACCGATGTGCTTGCCGTAGACCTTGATGTTCATCGTGATCTTGGTGCCCGGCTTCCAGAACTTCTCCGGACGCCAGTGCACCTCCTTCTTGTTGAACCAGTAGAAGGCGCCCTCGACCTTGGGCTCGGTGGTGATCTCGAGCATCTTCTCGGCCGCGACCTTGTCGGCCACCGGCTCGTCGAAGTAGAAGGCGAGCGGCTGCCCGACACCGATCGTGGTGCCGTCCATGGGGTTCGTGGACACGTAGGTGAGCGTGCGCGGCTTCACCGTCGTGAAGGACGACTCCTTGGTCTGCGGCTTGCCGTCCTCCCCGGTGGCCGTGGCGACGAGCTTGTACGTCTTCGAGTACCCGAGCGGCTCGGTGTTCGTCCACTGCGTCGACTCGGCGTTCATCTTGCCCTCGACGACCTTGCCGTCGGGGTTCGTGAGCTTGACGTCGGTGAGCTTCCCGTCCGCCGCCGTGGCGATGACCGGCAGCCCGGGCGACACGTCGGCCGCACCGTTGTTGAGCGCCAGCGTCAACGTCACGGGCTTGGGCGGAGGAGGCGGAGCACTCGACTCCCCGCCGGAGGCGATGCTCGCCCCGTCGCCACCACCCGAACAGCCTGCGATCAGGATCACAGCGAGTCCCGCCGCGACCACCCCGCGACCGCGCCTGCCCCACATCCCCATCGACGCACTTCCGATCTGCTTGTCGCCACTCCCGAGACTGCCTGCACGAAGTTGCTTTGGCGTCCCCCGATTAGGTGACGACACGAGGTGCCCCGAAGTTGCGCAAGTGGCCGGATCGTTACGTGCCCGATGCACCACCAAACGGGCCTTGACCAGCCGATTGGGAGCGCGCGTCAGCCGTGTGCTAACGTTCTCCACGTCGGAACTGCACGTTACCGGCACACAAACAAGCGCCGCTAGCTCAGTTGGTTAGAGCAGCTGACTCTTAATCAGCGGGTCCGGGGTTCGAGTCCCTGGCGGCGTACTCCAGAGAAG
>NZ_JBHXCW010000100.1:0-25564 GCF_042725365.1 Lentzea sp. NPDC060358
GGTCAGCCGCCGGCTACCCCGTGCGGCGGCGGTAGGCCGAGGTCTTGCTGCGGTTGCCGCAGACCTCCATGCTGCACCAACGACCCTTGCCGTTGCGCGAGGAGTCGTAGAACGCCCACCGGCAGTCGTCCGCCGCGCACAGCTTGAGGCGACGCCAGCTGCCGTCGGCCACGCCGACCGCCACCGACTCCACGACCGGGTCCAGTCCGGGAACGCCGCTGTCCGCCCGCAGGTGCAGCCGCCCGGACCGGTCCGGGGCCAGGGTGAGCGGGAACTCGGCGAGTGAGTGGTCCTCGCCGGCGAGCGTCGCGCGCAGAGCCGTTCGCAACCTCACCGCGGCGTCCAGGTCGGACCGGGTCAGTCGCTGCCCCTCGCCGATCAGGTGACGCGCGGTGAGCCAGCCGGACAGCGCCTCGACCGACGTCAGCTCGTCACCGGCCACACGCCGTTCGCCGTGCCGTCGGAAGGTGCGCTGGTCGTCGGTGTTGAGGAACTGCTCGACCAGCGTCAGGTCGGCGACCGGGCCATTCACGACACCACTGTAGCCCAACACCGGTGTTGACATGCCTTCAACACCATCTATACGTTTCACCGGTGTCGAAAAACGAGGAAACGTCCATCCCGTTCGCCCCGCGGACGAGCCGGGCCGCGATCGAGGACCTGAGAGCACGGATCCGGGCCACGCGCTGGCCGGACTCCCCCGAGGACGCCGGGTGGTCGCTCGGCACCGATCTCGGCTACCTGCGCGAGCTCGCCGCGTACTGGGCCGACGGGTTCGACTGGCCGGCGCAGGAAGCCGCGCTCAACCGCCTGCCCCGCTTCCAGACCGCGGTGGGAGGCTTGATGATTCACCACGTGCACGCCAGGGCGGCCGGACCGGCGCTGCCCCTGGTGCTCAGCCACGGCTGGCCGGACTCGTTCTGGCGCTACTCGAAGGTCATCCCGCTGCTGACCGATCCCGGTGCGCACGGCGGCGACCCGGCCGACGCGTTCGACGTGGTGGTGCCGGACATGCCGGGCTACGGGTACTCGCAGCGGCCCGCCGGCGCACCGCTGGACTCCGCCGCGGTCGCGGGGTTGTGGGCCGAGCTGATGCGCGGGCTCGGGTACACCCGCTTCGGCGCCGCCGGCGGGGACATCGGCGGCACGGTCAGCCAGTTCCTCGCCGTCGACCACCCCGAGCAGGTGGTCGCGGTGCACCGCATGAGTCCCGGCATCCCGGTGTTCACCGGCGACCCCGCCGACCTCTCCCCGGAGGAACGGACGTGGCTCGCGTCCTGGCCGGCCTGGAGCGGCACCGAAGGCGCCTACGCGTCGATGCACCGCACCCGGCCGCAGACCGCGGCCTACGGGCTGAGCGACTCGCCGGTGGGCCTGGCCGCGTGGATCGTCGAGAAGATGCGCGCCTGGAGCGACTGCGGCGGCGACGTCGAGCGGAGCTTCACCAAGGACGAGATCCTGACCAACGTCACGATCTACTGGCTCACCGGGACCATCGGCTCATCCATGCGGATGTACCACGCGAACTCCGCGATCCCGCCCGAGCGGACCGCGCGCCGCGTCGAGGTGCCGTCCGGGTTCTCCGCGTTCCCCGGCGACTTCCTGCCCGCGCCGCGGGCGTGGCTGGACCGCGTCGCGAACACCACCCGCGTCACCGAGCCGGAGCGCGGCGGCCACTTCGCCCCGTTCGAGGAGCCCGAGCTGTACGCGGCGGAGCTGCGCGAGTTCTTCCGGCCCTACCGGTCGGCGGACTGACCCGGTGCGATCTCAGTGCTTTCGCGCGCGATTCCACAGATCCGCGCCGTGGCTCGTTGCTCGCGGCTCGCCTTCGTGGAGCCGATAAGACCGCTGACCGTCGTCATCGCGTTCGGCGCGCAGGAACAGCGCGGGAAAGCTTTCGCGGTCCTCGTGACAGCCGTGTGCCAGCTCGTGCAGGTGGGTGACGATGAAGACGGTGACACCGGCATCGGTCAGGGCGTCGATGACGTGCCGTGCGATGTCGGAGCCCTCCCGCTCGTTCGTCGACTGGAAAGGCTCGTTGCACAGCAGCATCGCGTTCGGGGTGATGACGTCGGCGATGTCGGACATGCGCCGGAGTTCTTCGTCGAACTTGCCGCTGGTGAGGGTTCTGTCCTCGTCACGGGTGAAGTGGGTGAGAACGCCGCTGCGGGCGGATGTCGTGAACTCGGTGGCGGCGACGAACATCCCGGCGTTCGCCATGAGCTGTGCCAGTCCCGCGCTGCGCAGGAACGTGGACTTGCCGCCCCGGTTGGCACCGGTGACCACGACCAGCGCCATCCGGTCGGCGTCGACGTCGTTGGCGACGGCCGGGTGGTCCAGCCGCAGCTGCAGGCCGGGGTCGTAGAGCCCGCTCGCGGTGAAGGCGGGCGGTGCCGCCTCGCGCACCACCGGGACGCAGATCGGCGCACCGCGCTCGGCCAGTGCTCGGCGGAGGGTGACACATCCGACGTAGAAGGCGGCCTCCCTGTGCAGCGACGTGAAGAACGCCAGCACGTCCTGCGCGGATCGCACGGCGGCACCGGCCACCCCGGCCAGCGCCTGGTCGCGCAGTGAGCTCAACGCCCGATGGCCGCCCTCGTCACCCGGCGGGATCTTGTAGGTGGCGGTGGGGATTTTCCTGGCGTCGCGGCGGAACAGGCCACGGGCCGGCGGCAGCGGCTGGCGCAGGACGAACTCGTCGCTGTGGTTGCCCGTGCCGAGTCGTGCGGAGAAGAGGAGCTCTCCCTTCAGCGCGAGCCGGCCCAGCTGAGCCGTGGCCGACCGCAGGTACGGTTCGTCGAAGTTCTTCTCCACCAGGTCGAAGAACTCCACGAGCCCGGCCGACGACACCCGCGGGCGATGCTCCTCGGCCATCGACCTCAGTTCGCGCAACAGGTGCACGAACTCCGTGAGGGTCGCGACCGACTGGGTGAGCAGCGTCTCCGGCGAGTCGAACAGGACACGGCGGGCCGCGTCGCGCTGTGCTGTCAGCGCTCGTCCGGCGAGCTCGTACAGCTGTCGCGCGAGCTCCGGTTCGGCCAGGAAGTCGACGAGGACCGCTTGCCGGTGGGCGACGTGCGCGCGTGGTGGCGGCACCGCCAGCAGCACCTCCCGCGCCGCTTCGGCGAGCACCGGGTCGCCGCACGCCATCGCGTCGATCACCCCTGCCAGCCCGAGGTCTTCGGCAGCGTGCTCGGCGAGCCGCCGGGCCGGACCGTCACCGATCCGTTCCGGCGTCTCGACAGCGGCGGCGAACAGCAGACCGGGCTTCACGCGCGCGCCTCGATCCGGGCGCGCAACCGATCGCGGTCGAGTCCGTGCTGCGCGGCCAGGGCGAGCGCGTAGGCCTCACCGTCGGCGCGACCCCGCGTGACCCGGAACGTCCTGCTGCTCGCGTCCCGTTCGTCGACACCCGCGACCAGCGAGACGATCCGCGAGTCCATTCGGGACAGCTCGTCGACGAACGTGACGCACACGCCCACCGCGCCCGTGTCCAGCACGGCGTGGAGCACGTCCCTGCTGATGGCCTGCGCGTCGACGTGCGTGGTGGAGCTGAACATCTCGTTGAGGACGACGACGGACCGGGAGCCGGCCTCCGCCAGCAGGTCCGACATCCTCGTGACCTCTTCCTCGAGTCTGCTCGTCATCTCCCCCGCGCGATCGCCGCGCTCGAAGTGGGTCAGGATCGCGTCCGGCGGGTGCAGGGCCGCGAAGCTCCCCGGCACCGGCACCCCCAGCGCGGCCAGGTGGTAGAGCTGCCCGAGCGTGCGCGCGAAGGTGGTCTTGCCGCCCTGGTTGGGCCCGGTGATCACCAGCACCGCCTCGCCGTCGCCCAGCGCGACGTCGTTGACGACCGGTTTCCGTCCCGCCGCCACGAGGGTGTGCACCAGCAACGCGTCGAACGTGTCCCGGACTTCGAGCTTGCGGCCGTGCTCGACGTCGGGCAGGCCGAACGGCAGTCCCGCCTGCCGTGCCGCGGCGGTGAAGTCCAGCCACGACAAGACGAACCTCAGCTCGCGCTCGACCACGTCGATCACCGGGTGCCGGACCTCGGCATGCTCGTCCAGGAAGCGCGCGGCCCGGTCGAACACGTCGGGGAAGAGCTGCACGACCAGGTCGAGCACGGCCTCGTGCATCTGGTTCATCTCCGCGCCCGCGCGCACGTCGAACCGGTGCGGCGTGACGTCGCCGGTGGCGAAGCGGTCGAACGTCGCGAGAGTCGCGGCGCCCAGGTCGTCCTGGCCGGCGAACGGACTCGCGGTGATCCGGTCGCCGGACAGGGACAGGGTGTAGCGGAGACTTCCGAGCTCGGTGAGCGCGGCCTCCACTCCCGCGGCCATGCGGGTGAAGTCCGGGCTGCCGCGGTAGTCCTCCAACCACTCCAGCCAGGCCCGCATTCCCGGCGAGGACGGCCCGGCGTCCTCGACCGCGGCCGTGACCGCGTCGACGACCTGCACGTAGGTCGAGATGGCGGTCAGCTTCCACCGCTGCGACTGGGGCCGGTGCCGCAGCCGCGCCGCCACGTCCCACTGGTGTCCACACTGGACGAGTCCGGCGCAGAACGCGCGCACCGCCGTGAGCAGGTTCGCGTTCTCCAGGTCCGCGAACACCGCTTGCCGCAGCTTGATCGCGGACACGTCGGTGAGCCGGGTGCGGAAGGCCGCCTTGAGGTCGTGCGGGTCCCGCTCGGTCACCACGGCGTCGACGAGCTGGTCGAGCAGCAGGTCGGGGAAGTACTCCGGTTCGCCCGCTTCGCGGGGCAGCCGGCCCCCGGCGCCGCCGGACGGCGCGAACAGGCCGGCGAAGTG
This sequence comes from Lentzea sp. NPDC060358, assembly GCF_042725365.1. Taxonomy (NCBI): domain Bacteria; kingdom Bacillati; phylum Actinomycetota; class Actinomycetes; order Pseudonocardiales; family Pseudonocardiaceae; genus Lentzea; species Lentzea sp. NPDC060358. The sequence continues at coordinate 4,809 of NZ_JBHXCW010000100.1, forward strand.
CCCTGTGTGCGCCTGGGACACGCCCATCACCGAACCCGCTGCTTGATCGATCAACTGGAGTGCACGGAGTATGCGGCCCGGTCCCGGACCCGTCAAGGCGCGTCGCGGTGGCCCCGCTCAGGCGCCCCGGAACGTCGTGCGGATCTCGTCGACGAGGACGGCCGGCTGTTCGAGGGCGGCGAGGTGCCCGCCACGCGGAAGGGTGGCGAAGTGCAGCACGTCGGAGTACCGCCGCTCGATCCACCGCCGTGAGGCCTGGACGACCTCGCCGGGGAAGATGCTGAACCCGGCGGGCACCGGGTTGGGTGGCGGTGCGCCGGCGTCCGCGGTGCGCGAGGACTCCCAGTAGAGCCTGGCGGCGGAAGCTCCGGCGTTGGGGAGCCAGTACATCATGACGGTGTCGAGAACGACGTCGCGGCCGAGGACGTCCTCGACGTCGCCGTCGACCACGTCCTGCAGAACGGTGCAGATCCAGGAAGCGAGACCGCTGGGCGAGTCGGCCAGGGAGAACCCGATGGTCTGGGGCCGGGTGGACTGCTCGGTGAAGTACGCGTTCTGGTCCGTCGCGTACAGCTGGGCACGCGCGAGCATCCGCTGTTCGTCCGGTGTCGCCTCGGCGATCTCCTCGGGCGTCGGGAACACCGGTGCCAGGGTGAAGTGCAGACCGCGGCACCGGTCCGGCGCCTTCCGGCTGATCGTGTCGATGATCGCCGCGCCCCAGTCGCCTCCGTGGGCGAACCAGCTGTCGTAGCCGAGCCGCTCCATCAGGGTGATCCAGGCGTCGGCGATGCGTCCCGGGTTCCAGCCCGTGGTCGTCGGCTTGTCCGAGAACCCGAACCCCGGCATGGACGGGACGACGACGTGGAAGGCGTCCTCGTCGCTGCCGCCGTGGGCGCCGGGCTCGGCCAGGGGCGAGACCAGGTCGCGGAACTCCAGGACCGACCCCGGCCAGCCGTGGCACAGCAACAGCGGCCGTGCCGCCGGGTGCGACGACCTCACGTGCAGGAAGTGGATTCCGAGGCCGTCGATCTCCATGCGCGAGGAACCGGACTCGTTGATCTGCCGCTCGCACCGCCGCCAGTCGTAGCCGGTCGCCCAGTACTCGCACAGCCGCTGGACGCTCTCCAGCCGCGCTCCCTGGCTCAGGTCGGGCACGGTCTCGCGGTCGGGCCACCGGGTGGCCGCCAGGCGGCGTTCGAGATCGCGGAGATCCCCGTCCGGCACGGCGATCGGAAACGAATGCTCACTGATGTCGTTGGCGTGAAACACGAACACGCACTCCTTGGTCGGGCTTGGTGGGAGCTGTCAGAAGACGGAACGGCCGCCGACCGGACTGTCCGGAACCTGCTCGGCGGCGTCCCAGTGCTCGGCGATCCGCCCGTTCTCGACCCGATAAATGTCGATCACGACCAGGGCGACCGCGCCGCCGGCCGCGGTGAACGAGCTGTGCGCCACGACCAGGTCGTCCTGCGCGATCGTCCGCTTGACGTCGAACCGCAGGTCCGGCATGGCCTGCCGGGCCGCGTCGACGTGGTCGACCAACGCCTGACGGCCGTCGGGCAGGGTCCGGTTGTGCTGGACCAGGTCCTCCGCCACCAGTGTCGCGGCCTGCGAGGTGCGGCCCTGGTTCCAGACGATCTCCAGGTAGTCGCGCACGAGACGGGTGTTGTCGGCAGTCATCGGGGGGATCTCCTCGCACGGTTGCGGCGCGACGGCGCCGAGTAAGATCCACAGTGTGGAAGACGGCACCGGCCGAAGCACCGGTTCGAGCACTTCACCGCATCGATCGGCCCGCTCGTTCGGTAAATCCGCGGCCGGGCGCCCACCGGAGGACCACGCCGCGCGGCGGTGGGAGATCTACCTCGCGGTGGCACCGCTCGTGGAGCGGGCCGGAGTCAGGAACCTGAGCATGCGCGCGGCGGCGCGCGCCGCCGGTCTCTCGGTCAGCGGCCTCTACCACTACTTCCCGAGCAAGCGGGACCTGGTGCTGCTGCCGATCGACCCGGAGTTCAACGCGCGAGTCTGCGAGGACTACCACGACCGGATGCGGCACCTGGACGCCGACGCGTTCGCCGCCGAGATGCTGCGCCTCATGGCGGGCAGCGTGACCGCGGTCCGGCCCGCCGTGCGCGCCGCGATGGAGCTGGGCACCGAGGTGTTCGAGTCCGCCCTGGCGTCCGCGAGCGAGATCGCCACCGGCGGCTTCACCCGGGCCGTCCGCCGTGCCGCACCGCACCTGGACGCGCCGGCCTCGGCGGACCTGGAACGGGCGCTGCTGCACACGTTCCTGGCCGCGGTGCTGGACCGCACGGCGACCGCGGCCCAGCTGGAGGCCGATCTGCGCCTGCTGCTCCTCGCCCACCGCGCCCGCCGACGTGTCCCCTCCACCAGGCCGCGCCCGGCCGCCCTGATCGGTCCGACGTCGCGCCGTTAGCGGGCCGGATCCGCCTCCGTCAACAGTTCCCCTGGTGATGCCCGAACGGGCAGAGTTTTCACCGATTTCGCTCGTACCATCGCCGTTACCGCCACTCAGCGGGAGGAAACGGAATGCGTGAACGCGCGATCGCCGACGACCGGTCCGAAACGTCCGGGAACCGGCCACCGCACAGCCCCGACGCTGCTCGTCAGGCCGCCGCCGACATCCTCTCCCTGCAGGCCGGCGCCGGGAACAGGGCGGTCTCGGGGATGATGCACCGCCACGACACACCTGTTCCCCGGGACCACGCCGCCCCGCAGCACGGCACGGTCCAGCGGACACCGTCCGAGTTGCGGGAGCAGTTCGCCGCCGACCCGCTCGTCACCCGGTCCCTGCTGGACCGGCTCCGGCATCCGGGCTGGAACGCGTACGTCGTCCAGCTCGAGCAGTACTGGAAGATCCCCGATCTCGACCTGCGCCGCCGGATCGCCGCGTTCCCCACCACCTATCGGATGGCGAAACGCCTGGAAAACGCTTACCGGAGCGAGTTCGGCAAGAACGAGCTCGCCCTCGTCGACCTCGTCAACGCCGCGCTGGAACGCGAACGGTCCGAGCTGTCCGGGCCCGCCGCCGCGCGGCTCACCCCCGACCGCGGCTTCTACCTGGGCGCCGACGAAGATCCCCGGATCGACCGTGACCAACCCCATGCCGTCCTGAAAGACACCGAGCCGATCTTCACGCGAGTTCCCTGCCTGGACGACGTCCTGCAGGGCCAGCTCGGAGACTGCTACCTGCTGGCAGCCGTGGCGAGCATCGTCGCGAAGAACCCGGGGCACTTCACGGATCACATCGTCGACAACGGCAACGGAACCGTCACCGTGATCTTCTACCGGGGTCCGGGCGACGCCAGGCCGACGACCGTGGTCAAGTCGGTCGCCGGCGCACGGTACGCGAAAGGCTCCCTGTGGGTGCAGCTGCTCGAAAAGGCCTACGTCGTGTCCGGTCTCCAATCGAAGCCGCTTCCGCTCACCAGCGGCAACGTCGAAATCTCCTCGGCCTACACGCAGATCGCCGGCGGACGTCCCGATCAAGCCCTCGTGCACCTCACCGGCCAGGCGGCCACGAGTTCCGGCGTGGGCAAGTCGCGCAAGCGGTTCCGGGAGAAGGCGGGCGACCAGTCCAACTCCAACCCCGTCATGGAGAAGCTGAAGGAGAAGATCCGGAGTGAGAAACCCTCGGGCACCTCGGCGGAGGAGATCGAGGAGGCGACCCTTCAGCTCGGCGCGCTGCAGAGCGCGGTCATGGAGTTGATGAACCTCGTCGCCATGGTCTACCTCAGCCGGCAGGACATCGCCGAGTTCGTCGAGCGCCACAGGTCGATCCCGGGCTTCGACGACTTCATGGCCGGACTGGGGACGCTCGACCTGCCGGGGACTCTGGGCAGCGGCGAATACGGCCACGAGGAGCACGAAGCGTTCGACATGATCCGGTCGGCGATCGACGAGGGCAGGCCGGTGGTCGTCACCACGAAGGCCGTGATCTCCGATCCCAAGAACAGGGCGGAAAGGGACAAGGGACTCGCCGGCGAGGTCAAGGTCGGCGGACTGGCCGCCGGCCACGCGTACAGCGTCCTCGACTACCAACCTCGCGTGCCGCAGCCAGGAGCGCCAATCCGTCTGCTGCTCCGCAACCCGTGGGGCGAGTACGGGCGCCACTACGTCGAGACCCCCGAGGGTCTGCGCGGGACAGCCGAGGCGAAGGGGAACGGACAGTTCTGGCTCGATCTCGGCGATCTCGTCGCCTACTTCGACGACATCTCGGCCACCGGGAGCAGGAAGTGACCACGTAGCTCCGGCCTGGCCCAGGGTGCCGGCTTCCGCACGGCAGCGACCCGTCCGCACCTCGCGGCGTGCCTCGCGGCGGTTCATACTGGGTCTCTCTGGACTGGCTCGTCGAGGCTGGTGGAGCACATGCGGATTCCGGGGCGTCGCCCGCGGCGAGGCGCGGCCGCGCCGGATCCCGCCGCCGCGCGCCTGGTGGCGTTGCGGTCGCTGCTGGAGGTGGCCACTCGGGCCGTCGCGCTCCAGCCCGCCGCCGAACAGGTCATCGGCGCCTGCGCGCAACCCGGTGACGTCCCTGCGCAGGTGGCCCGCCGGGGCGGCCGGGTCGCGGCCGACTACTGCCGCCTGCACGGGTGGGCGGTGGACCTCGTCGGGGACGCCGACCGCGCCTCGCTGGAGTTCCGGGTGGCCCAGCTGCTGCACCACCACTCCGAGATGATCGACACGTGCCTCAAGCTCGCGTTCCCGAAGTTCCGCAGCCCCAGGCTCGAACAGCGGCGGCTGGCGCTGCGCGGACTCGGTGAGCCGGCACGCACTCTTCGCGACGCCCGTGCGGCGCTCGCCCTGTGGATCTCCGACCTCGAGCAGACCGACGGCGTCGTGCCGCCGTCCTGAACCCTCCGTCGCACGTTCTGGCGGCCTCGGCAGCTGGGCCGGCCTCGGCGCGCTCCGCGAGCACCGGACGGGACCGGTCCCGGAGAGGAACGCGCACGATCACCACTTTCATCGCGGTCGCGGGTGCACGCCGTGAACCGGCCGGAGAGCGGCGCAGTTCCCCCGCGACAGGAAGGAGGATCTCCATGACGCTGTTCCGAAGGAGATTGTTCACCGGTGCGGGTGCCGTCAGCGCGGTCGCCGCGCTGGTCGTGGCCGGTGCGGCGATCGTGCAGCCACCCATCGCGGCGGGCATTCCACCCCACGACCGGACGCAGGCCGCCGTCCGGCACCACTGGGGGGCTCCGCTGCCGAACTCGGACGAGTTCGGCTACACCGGTCCCGTCGACCCGGCGAAGTGGTCGGTGCCCAGCGGCACCACCGGCGGAACAGCGGGGTGCTGGCCGGGCCACAACGGCAACGGACGGCGCTGCGCGAAGAACACCGCGGTGGCGGGCGGGATCATGCGGATGACCGGGGAGGCCAACGGCGACACCGGCTGGCTCAAGCACCGTCTCGACCGCCAGTACGGGCGCTGGGAGATCCGCTCGCGGTCGCGGAACACCGGCGATTCGGGCGGTCTCTACCACCCGCTGCACCTGATCTGGCCGACCTCCGAGCGGTGGCCCCAGGACGGCGAGTACGACTGGGTCGAGTACACCGATCCCGACGCCCAGTGCCTGTCGGCGTTCCTGCACTACCCGCACCCGCCGGACGTCGGCGTCCAGCAGGAGTACCGCGAGCGCTGTCCGGTGGACATGCGCCAGTGGCACAACTTCGCCTTCGAGTGGACCCCTTCCGCGCTGGTCGGCTACGTCGACGGCGTCGAGTGGTTCCGCGTCTGCGGGGGTGGCGGACCGAACGGGCGGCAGGACGTCCAGACCATGCCGTCGGGCCACCTCAACATCCAGCTCGACAACTTCACCGGCAGCAGCGGTCTGCGTGCCGCGGTCTTCGAGGTCGACTGGGTTCGCGTCTACTCCTGACCGTCCCCGCGACGAGAACGGCAGGTGCCGTTCAGCCTGGTGAGTTCGTGCCCGTGAACTCACCAGGCGCACCGAGTTCACCGCATCACGCCCGTCGGGCGGAGCCCGCATCGCTTTCCCTCCGTTAGCACCTGGAGAGCGGTTTGTTCGGGTCTATACGATGCGATGTCCGAGGGGCATGCAGGGAGCGAACTGTGCAGACGGAGCAAGTCGTCGCCAACAGGTACCGGCTGGAAGAGCAGATCGGTTCCGGGGGCGGCGGAGTCGTGTGGCGGGCCACCGACGAGCGCCTCGGCAGGCCGGTCGCCCTGAAGCGGGCCCTGTCCGGAGACGGGGATCCGCAGCGGTTGCGGCAGCTGGAGCGCGAGGCGCGGCTGCTCGCCCAGCTGAACCACCGGCACGTCGTGACGATCCACGACGTTCTCGACGACAGCGGCGAGTGCTGGCTGGTCATGGAGTACGTACCGGCGCGGAGCATGGCCGAGCTGGACGTCATCGCGCCCCGGCACGCGGCGAAGCTGGGCGCGCAGATCGCGGACGCGCTCGCGACGGTGCACGCGAAGGGGATCCTGCACCGCGACATCAAGCCCGGCAACGTCCTCATGATCTCCGGCGACGAGGTGAAGCTCGCCGACTTCGGCATCTCCCGCGGCACCACGGGTGACGCGACCGTGACCCAGACCGGTCTCCTCACCGGGTCACCGGGGTACGTGGCGCCGGAGGTGGCCAACGGCGCCGACCCGACGCCGGCGTCGGACGTGTTCTCGCTGGCGTCCACGCTGTTCGCCGTGGTGGAGGGCGAGTCACCGGTCGGTGCGACGACGGACAACATGCAGCTGCGCCTTCGCCGGGCGGCCAACGGCACCATCGCCTCGCCGCGCAGGAGCGGCCCGCTCGCGCCGGTGCTGGAGCGGATGCTGCAGGTCGACGCCGGGCAACGTCCCACCGCGGCCGAGGCGCACGAGATGCTCGCAGAGGTCGCCGGTGTGGAGGTGGCGCAGCGTGCACCTCGCCGGCGGTCTGCTCCGATCCTCGTGCCTCTCGTGACGGCAGGAGCACTGGTCGCGGTCGCGGCGGCGGGTTGGGTCGTGTTCTCCCATGCCTCCGACAAGACCTCCTCCCCCGAGCCCACGACGCCGATCGGGCCGGTGCTCGGCGCCGACGCGCGTGCCGCCGATCCGTGCGCGCTGATCTTCGGAGCGGAGCTGGGGCGGTTCGGAAATCCCAACCAGGTGCCCGATGACTCCGGGTTCAACGAGTGCCACGTCATCGTCAAGGAGGACAGCGAGGAGGCGAACGTGCTGGCGGCGATCGAGAACACTCCCGACGACCAGCCCGTCGCGCAGTCCGAGGACAAGGGGCGGTACCGACTGTTGGAAGATCCGGCGGGGCAGGGATCCTGCAGGCGGCGGTTGCTCCTGCCGGACCAGTACCAGATCCGGATCGAGGTGACCAAGGCGGACACGATCGGCGCCGACGCGTGCGCCATGGCCGCTGTCGCCGTCGACGAGGCCGGCAGGGTGATCACAGCGGGATCGATTCCAGAGCGTCGGCCCAAGAATCCGGCGTTGCTGCCGGGTTCGTTCCTGTGGACCAGCGCCTGCAAGGCCAAGGACTCGGCCTCGTTTCCCGAGTGGCCCGGAATCGACCGCATGAAACCGAAGTCCGACTTCGGCCACTGGAAGTGCAGTTGGAGCAGTTCCACCGACGACGTCGTCTACCGGCTGCGGTTCGACCGCGGGACAACGCTGGACAAGGCCGGTGGGAGGAGGACGACGATCGCCGACCGGTATGCCGTGGTCGAGAAATACCCCGACAAGGACCTGTGCGAAGTCCAGGTGCGCAACATCTCCTACGAGGATTCCTACGGCGATCCCAAGGACGAGGTGCTGGAAGCCACCGTAGTGGGCGAGAACCTGCCGCCGGACCAGCGGTGCGAACTCGCGGTCCTGCTGGCCAACGCGTTCTTCCCGCCGCGGTGAGGCGGGACCCCTCCCGCCCGCTGCGGCGAGACTGACGGACCGCTGCCCGCACGAGGTGCCAGGAGTCGAGCATGCCAGAGGAACGCCCGAACGAGCTCCCGGCGAACCACCACAGCCTCGCCCTCGGTGTCTCCCCCGGTGTCGTGCCCGGCACGCTGCACGTGCTGGCGGTGACGGGAGGCGTCGCCTTCGGCCCCAAGCAGGGGCGAACCGTCCTCTTCGGACGGAGCAGGCCGGACGTGCACGTCTGCGTCGGCGAGGACGACATGCGCATCAGCCGGGAGCACGGGGTGTTCACCTGTCGCGGTGACCAGTGGTGGATCAGCACGCTGGGTCGCCTTCCCCTGCGGTTGAACGAATCCCGCCTGCTGTTCCGGCACGACGAGCCGATCCCGTTGCAGACGGGGTACACCCCGCTGTTCGTCCGCGGCTCCCACCACCGCCTGCACCTGCTCGAGGTGCACGTCCAACCCCAGGAGGGCGGCAGGCCGCCGGCCGACCACCACGCGCCCACCCGGCCTCCGCGCACGTGGCGCCTCTCGCCGGTGGAGAAGCTCGTGGTCGTCGTGCTCGCCCAGCGGTACCTCCTGCACGAGCGGCACCCGATCCCGCTGTCCTGGCGCCAGGTCGCGGAACACGTCGCCGAGCTGCGGCCGCACGAGGACTGGAACCACAAGAAGGTCGAGCGCGTCGTCACCGAGGTGCGGAACCGGTTGAGCAGCAACGGTGTCTCCGGGCTGACCCGGGACGAGGTCGGGGAGCCCATCGGGAACACGTTGAACCACAACCTCATCCGCGAACTCATGGAGAGCACCACCCTCGTGCCACCGGACCTGCGCATCCTCGACCAGGACGGCTGACCGGCCAGGTCCTTCCCCTGCGTTCCCGGTGGGCGCGCCGCGGCGGTAGGCGGTGTGCACGGGCATCCCCGACTCACTGGAACGCCTGTGATGGTGAGCTGGGAGGATGTCGCTGTGCCCAGGCTGACAGGGACAAGGACGGTGCGGTCGGCGTATGAGGATTCCCGAGGACGTGCTGCGCGCGGCCGGCCCGGTGGCCGAGTGGTGTGAAGACCACGAGGGCCTGTCCGGTGACGTGTGGCGCGCCGGTTCCAGCTACGTGAAGCGCTCGGGCGCCGCGGAGCACACCCGGTTGCGGTGGCTGGGGCAGCACTTCGAGGTGCCCGAGATCCGGGTGTTCTCCGGCGACTGGCTCGTGCTGGCCGACGTCGGCGCTCCCTCCTTGACCAAGGCGGATCCCGTGCTCGCCGGGACCGTCATGGGTGAAGTGCTGCGAGCGTTGCACTCGTTGCCCGTGACCTCGTGCCCTTTCGACGCCGGAGTCGCCGTCCTCGTCGAGGAGGCCCGGCACAACGTCGAGGCCGGTCTGGTGGATCCGGCCGACTTCGACGACGACAACCTGGGCGCCACACCGCAGGAGTTGCTGGATCGACTGGTCGCCACCGCTCCCCCGTCCGAGGACCTGGTGGTGACCCACGGGGATTTCTGCCCGTCGAACGTGTTGCTGCGCCCTGACGGCTCGACCGTGCTGATCGACGTGGCGCGGCTCGGCGTGTCCGACCGGCACCGCGACCTCGCGCTGGTGCACCGGGAACTGAGCGGGCAGGCCGCGGACGCGTTCGACCGCGCCTACGGCCGCACCCCTCATCCGCCGGCGCTCGCCTGGTACCGGCTGGTCGACGAGTTCTTCTAGCCGCTGTGCCGCGACACCTTCTCGGTTCCGACCATTGGTGTCACCTCGACGGGTGTGCCGTCGGATGAGCCCGGACCGTCAGCGTCGCATGATGCGGTGTGCGAGGTGCGCCGAGGAGACGTCGGCGCGTTCGCGGTCGAGTTCGACAGCGTCGAACCCGCCGACGGGGTCGGTGTAGAAGCGGAGGGCGAGACCGTCGGGAGTGCTCAGTTCGACGAGATCTCCGATGAACCCCGCGATCACCGGACTGTGCGGCACCCCGCGCGCGTCGAGGTGCTCGACCCAGGAATCGAGTGCCGCCCGGTCCGAGACCCCGAACGTCACCGGGTCGTAGCCCGCGACCGCTTCGGCCGCGGCGGGTGCCAGGCGCAGTTCGACCGGCACGTCGACCCCTGGCAGCAGCACGATCACCGCGAACAGGGCGCCTGACTCGTCGTGGTGGTCGAACCGCTCGACGTGCCGGGCTCCGAGTGCGTCGGCGAACCAGGCGATGCTCTCTTCGAGATCGGTCACGGGCAGTTTGAGGTGGTGGATTCCCGACAGGATGGGTTTCACAGCAGTTCCTCCGCGGTGACGGTCGTGGGCGAATGCGGGAGAGCGCCGCGTCGAAGCGGCGGATTCGAGCGTGCAACTCGTCTGCCGGGTCGGATTCTCCCCGGTGGAGGCGTCGATCATGGGCTGGTCGTCGATCCGAGCTGCGGCACCTCACGAACTAGGCTGCCGTCGTGGGACGGGGACGAGCGGGGCGGTCGAAGGCGCGGCGGCGGCGTGACAACGCGAGCCGGGTGCCCGCGGGTGAGGCCAGGAGGGCGCGGGAGGCCGCGCGGCAGGACGCGGCGGCCCGGGCCGCCCGCCGCGAGGCGGAACGCACCTGGTGGGAGCGTCAGACGCAGGGCACCCAGACCTGGCTCGTGCTCGGGGCCGTCGCCGCGGTCGTCGGCGGGCACTTCCTGATGTGGGAGCTGCTGCTGCCGGCGCTGGGCGAGCTGGTGGGGCCCGTTCCCGTCGTCTCCACGGTCGTGGGCTGGCTCTTCTGCGGCGGCGCCATCACGGCGACCGGGGTGACGCTGGTGAACTGGGGCACGTCCTCGCCCGGCGCGAGGTCGCGCTGGACGGCGGTGTCGGCCGGCTGGGGTGTCGTGGCACTGATGGTCGGCGTGCCGACCCGGCTCGCCTTCGACGTGCCGCTGCCGCTGGACTACTGGGCGGGCCTGTTCGCGGGTGCCCGCGGCCTGCTGGCGATGCCGGTGGTGGCGGGGGTGCTGGCGCTGGCCTGGGCGGGGGCCGCGCGGCTGCTGCGGCGCAAGGCGCGGTGCTCGCGCACCACGGCGGGGTGGTTGTTCGTCGCCTACTCGGTCGTCCTGCTGTTCTGGGGTGCGACCTGGCTGCGCGTGGTGTGAGGTACCTGTGACCTCACGCTCATCGGAGCCGGCAGCGGCATAGCGCGGCCCGCGGCGGCGTTGGGCGACACGTACCCGCTCCACGGAAAGGCATGTCATGCGCGCACTGGTCCAGCAGAAGTTCGGCGACCCCGCAGAGGTCCTCGAGGTGCAGGAGGTGCCCGCTCCGCAGCCCGGCCCCGGCGAGGTCCTGGTGCAGGTGCTGCTCTCCCCGATCCACAACCACGACCTGTGGACCGCGCGCGGCACCTACGGGTTCAAGCCCGCGATGCCCGCGCGCTCCGGCACCGAGTTCGTCGGGGTCGTCGAGGCGCTCGGCGAGGGTGTGGACGCCCTCGCGGTGGGCCAGCGCGTCGCCTCCGGCGGCACCTTCGGCGCCTGGGCCGAGTTCGTGGTCGCGCCCGCGCAGACGCTCATCCCGGTCCCCGACGCCATCGGTGACGAGGCGGCGAGCCAGCTGGTGTCGATGCCGTTCAGCGCCATCGCGCTGCTCGACTCGCTGGACCTCGCCGAGGGCGACTGGTTCGTCCAGAACGCCGCCAACGGCGCCGTCGGCCGGCTCGTCGCCCAGTTGGCGGCGGCCCGCGGCATCCGCGTCCTCGGTCTCGTCCGCCGTGCGGACGGCGTGGCCGAGCTGCGCGAGCAGGGCATCGGCGACGTCGTCGCCACCGACGACGACGGCTGGCGCGACCGGGTCCGCGAGATCGTCGGCGACGCCCCGGTCAAGGCCGGGGTCGACTCCGTCGGCGGTGCGGCCGCGGGCGACGTCGTCTCGCTGCTCGCCGAGGGCGGCAAGCTCGTGGTGTTCGGCGCGATGGCCTCCCCCACCCTCGAGATCAGCTCGGGTGACGTGATCTTCAAGCAGGTGACCGTCACCGGTTTCTGGGGCAGCAAGGTGTTCCCCGCGATGGCAGCCGAGAAGCGGGCCTCGCTGCTGGGCGAGCTGGTCACCGGCATCGCCTCGGGCGCGCTCACCCTGCCGGTCGAGCACGTCTACGCGCTGGAGGAGATCGCCGACGCCGCACGCGGCAACGCGGCTCCCGGCCGGCGGGGCAAGGTCCTGCTGCGCCCCTGACGCCTCCGGGCTCCTGGCACGGTGATCGATTCCTCGCCAGGATGGGCACCATGCCTGCTGATCCCGCGAGTTCCGCCGACGTGGCCCTGGAGAACGACTACGACCTCTTCGCCGAGGGCTACGTGATCTCCAACGAGACAAGCCTGATCAACGCCTACTACACCCGGCCCGCGATCGTGGACCTGGCGGGCGACGTCGCCGGCCGGCGGGTCCTGGACGCCGGGTGCGGCGGCGGACCCGTGTCCCTGGCGCTGCGCGACAAGGGCGCCATCGTGACCGGTTTCGACCGCAGCGCGAAGATGGTGGAGCTGGCCCGGCAGCGGCTGGGTGACGACGCGGACCTGCGGGTCGCCGACATCACCCAGCCGCTTCCGTACGCCGACGGTGCGTTCGACGACTGCGTCGCCGCCCTGGTCCTGCACTACCTGGAGGACTGGACCGCGCCGCTGGCCGAGCTGCGGCGGGTGCTCAGGCCCGGTGGCCGGCTGATCGTGGTCGTCAACCACCCGATCATGCTCCCGTTCCTGCACCGCGGGTCCGACTACTTCGCGATCAAGAAGTGGACCGACGACTACGACTTCAACGGCCAGAAGGCCACGCTCACCTACTGGCACCGGCCGCTGCACGCGATGACCGGCGCGTTCACCGCGGCCGGCTTCCGCACGGCCGTCATCAGCGAGCCGCCCCCGGCACCGGAGGCCCACGAGCTCTTCCCCGAGGACATGGCGAAGTTCCCGTCCGGGGCCTTCCTGAGCTTCCTGTTCTTCGTCCTGGAGGCCGTCTGACCCGTCATCCGCTCTGGTGGGCGGTGGCGCTCGCCAGGGCCCGGTTGTTCAGCACGGGGTAGGACACCGCTGCCACCACGACCAGGAACGCACCGGCGGCGACGTACGCGACCTGGACGGCGAAGAGGGTCGCGAGCACGCCGCCGAGTGCGGCTCCTGCCGGTCCTCCGGCCATCACCACCAGCCGGCTCGACGACAGCACCCTCCCCAGGAGCTCGCCGGGCACGATCTGCTGCCGCACGGTGCTCACCACGACCTTCTCCGCGGTCATCAACGCCCCGGTCACCGCCATCATCGCGGCCGCCACCCACGGGTTCGCGACGAGTCCCAGCACCAGGATCGCCGCGCCCACACCGCTCTTGCCGACGAGCAGCACCGTGCCGGGACCGAGCCACCTGCCGACGGCCGCGGCGGCCAGTCCCCCGGCGGTGGCACCGACCGCGGTGGCCGTCAGCAGCAGGCCGAACCCGAAGTCCGGGAGGCGGAGAACCTCGCCGGCCAGCAACGCCAGCATCGCGAACTGGGCGGTGACGGCCACGTTGCCGAGGCAGGAGACCACGGCCAGCGCCCGCAGCGTCCGGTTCCCGGTCAGCCACCGGACGCCCTCGGCGATCTCGCCGCGCACGCTGCCGCGCCGCGCCCGCGGCGTCGTCGCCCGCCCGGCGCCGGGCCTGATCGAGAGGATCAGCAGGCCGCTCGCGGCGAACGACAGCGCGTTGCCGGCGAACGGCAGCACGGTGCCCACGCCGAACAGGGCGGATCCGAGCGGCGGACCCGCGAAGTCCTCGCCGGTGCTCTCCGCGGCCGCGATCCGGCCGTTCGCGACCGCCAGCCCGCGCGGGTCCCGCGGCACGAGGTCCGGGATGGCCGACTGGGCGGCGATGTCGAAGAACACCTGGCCGACGCCCAGCAGGAACGCCGCGGTCACCAGCCGCACCAGATCCACCCGGCCGGTCAGGACCAGTGCCGCGAGACCGGTCAGGACGGCGCACCGGGCGAAGTCCGCCCACACCATCACCTTCCGGCGGTCCAGCCGGTCCACCACCACACCGGCGTGCAGCGAGAGCAGCACCCACGGGATCTCCGCCGCCACGACGACCGCGCTCAACGCCAGCGGGCCGGTGGTCGTCTGCAGGGCCAGCAACGGCACCGCGGCGGCGTGCATCCCGGTGCCGGCCGACGAGACCAGCGTGGCGCCGAAGAGCCGGTGGAAGCGGCTTCCCAGCGGCACCTGTCGGTCGTTCGACCGACTGCGTCCCGCCGCACGCCCCGATATCTTGATCTTCCCGCCCCCCGTTCCCGACAGCGTGGAGGAGCACCATGACCCGGCGTCTCGTCACCGGTCTGGCCACCGCGGCCCTGATCACGTCCGCCCTCACCGCGGGGACCGCCACCGCCGCCACCAAGGGCAGCATCGTCATCAGGAACACCTGCGGCAAGGCCGTCTCCACCACGATCCACCGCACCAGCGGCGCGATGATCGCGGGCACCGCGGCCGCCCCCGCGGGCAGCAGCTTCAGCTACCCGGTCGCCCCCGGCACCTACGTGGTGCGCGTGCCCGCCGGCGCCAAGACCGTCAGGGTCCTCGACGTCAGCCCCAAGGCGCACTCGGTCGTTGTCAGGGCCTGCTGACCAGCCTGGTGATCGCGCCGATCAGGCTCCGGCCGCGCTCGGCCAGGTGGTAGAGCACCTGCACCGGCGTGCTGGGCACCACTTCACGGTGCTGTTCCCGGCCTCCGACGACGCGCGCCACGTCACCGGGTCGGACCTTTTCGTCGACGGCGGGCGCAACCAGGTCTAGCGCCGCTGGTCCAGTCCCAGCACGGGGAACTCCACCTCGGCCGAGGGCGCGCCCAGCGGGTCGTGCCACGCCCGGTAGGTGAGCTCGTCCGGGCCGGTGATCCCGTAGGCCTCGTGCAGTGTCGCGGCGCAGTTCCGCGCGAGCCGCAGGAACTCGGCGGTGAGCGCGGGACGGCGCAGCGACGCCGTCCAGTTGGGTTGCGACACCTCCGGCGCGGCCCAGTCCCACCGGCGCAGCTGGAACTCGTCGGCACCCCGGGCCACGTCCTCGCCCGGTGCTTCCGCGTGGAGCCGGTCGGGCGAGCCGGCGAACTGCACGTACCGCTTCGGGTCCGCCTCGCTGTGCACGATGAGGAAGACGTGGTCGGTCACGTCGCGCAGCGCGTCCGCGAGGCGTTCGGCGAACTGCTCCCAGTCGTGGGCGACCTTCCACGGCATCGGCACCGGGGTGGTCGTGGTGGTGAACGCGAGCCCGGGGTCGTCGAACGCGATCCGCTTCGCCGGCGGGCTGCGGTGGTCGTCGCGCTCGAAGCCCTCGGCGACCGCCCGCGGATCGCGTGAGATCACCACGTAGGCGTGGGACTCGCTGGACCCGACCTCGACGGGCAGGCCGCGGTAGGTGCCGGGGCGGGCGAGGTCGTAGCACTCCAGCACGTCGTCGTGCGCGAGACGCTTCACGAAGTGCCGGCGGCCCGTCTCGACGAACGACTCGTCGACCTGGTGGTCCGCCGAGATCCACCACCTGCCGGGCATGTGCTGCAACCGGTAGTCGACGCCGAGGTAGCGCACGAACCGGCCGGGAGCGGTGAGGCGGTCGCCGTCGTGGTTCACCGGTGGCCGGCCCTCCGGTCGAGTTCGACGCCCTGCGGGGTCTCGTACCGCGCGCGGAGGCCGCGCAGGGCGAGGCTGAACGAGATCCGCCCTCCGGACGCGGTGTCCCAGTCCGCGGAGCTCGTGCCCTTGGAGTCGCGCAGCCGCGGTGCGCCCCAGCGCTTCTCGCCCTCGCGCACCGCCAGGGCGTAGGCGTCGCCGAGGAAGCGCCTCGACCCGGAGGTGACCTCGCGGATGGTGTCCGCGATGTCGAGTCCGACGTAGGACAGGTCGCCCCTGGCGCCGATGGTCGACACGTCCGGGACCGTGAACCCGGACACCGTGTTCATCAGGTAGGTCACGCCGTCGTCGACCTCGATCGTCCACCCGAACCACTCGACCGCGCGCTGCTGCACCTGGTCGCGGGTGAGCGGCCACGACTCGGCGTCCCAGAAGTCCAGGAGGTCGCACGCCTCGTCCGCGGTCATCGCTTTCCAGCTCACCCGATCAGTGTAGGTGTGCCACCACCGGCGGAGTCGCGCCCAAGGCGCACTACGACGGCCTGCCCGTGGACTTCATCGCCGAGGCCGTGAACGTCCTGGGCACCCGCGACACCGAGGGCCACCGCACCTACCACGTGTTCAACCCGCACGACGACGGCATCTCGCTGGACACCTTCGTCGACTGGCTGACCGAGGCCGGTCACCGGCTCACGCGGGTCGAGGACTACGACGAGTGGCGGGACCGCTTCGAGGCCGCGCTGCACGACCTGCCGGAAGCGGTCCGCCGGCACTCGCTGCTGCCGCTGCTGCACGCCTACCGCACCCCGGCCGAGCCCGCCGGGGCACCGCCCGCTCCCCTGTTCCGGCAGGCCGTGCGGGAGGGGAAGGTGGGCGCGTCCGGGGACGTCCCGCAGATCACCCGGGAGCTGGTCCTCAAGTACGTCAGCGATCTGCGGCAGCTGGGGTTGCTGGAGGGCGGTCAGTCGTCGTAGGGGTCGTCGGCCGGGGAAGCGCTGTCCCAGTCGGAGGCCTGGTCCGGGTCGATGATCGCGAACCGGGTGCCGAGCGGGTCGGCCAGCACCGCGACCTGGCCCAGGGGCGAGGGGTAGGGCTGGAAGCGCAGACGGGCGCCCGCGGCGCGGGCCCGCTGGAGGGTTCCGGCGAAGTCGAGGCCGGGCGGCACGGCGAAGTGCGCGATCCACCGCGGCGGCACGGTGGCGGGCGTGTCCAGGGCCATCCTGACCCGGCCGATCACGGTGTCGCCGCCGGTGGAGTACACGACGTGGTCGACGGACTTGCCGTCGCCGACCTGGCGCTGCCGGTAGCCGAAGAGCGCGCCGTAGAACGGGTCGGCCTCGCGCGGGCCGCGGGTGACGAACTCCAGCCACACGAGCGCGCCGGGCACGCCCGCGGTGAAACCCCAGCCCTCGACCGGCTGCGCGATGCCGACGGTCGACCCGCCGGGGTCGTCGACCAGCACCTTGGCGACGAGGCCCGGCAGGACCTGCGGCTGAGTCTCGAGGACGGTGCCGCCGAGGCGGCGGACCCGGTCGCTCGTGGCCGCCAGGTCGGCGACGGCCAGGTAGGGCGTCCAGTCCAGGGTCGCCCGTTGCAGCGGGCGCAGGCCGGCCACCGGCTCGCCGTGCAGCAGGGCGACCGCGTAGTCCTCTCCCGCCTCGTCGCGGGTCCAGTGGTACTCCCAGCCGAAGACCTCCTGGTAGAACCGCGTGCTGCGCTCCGCGCGGGTCGTGGCGAGCTCTACCCAGCACGGATGTCCCGGTCTGATGATCATGAGAAGGCGTTCGCTCCCCTGGGAGGTCGGTGGAATGGCGAGCCCTCCGGCCGAGGGCTCACCATTCCACCGTACTTGCTCCGCCGGGGTTCGCGCCGGATCGTCCTCTGTGGACAGAGCGTGGTGCTACGACACGACGCCGGTCACCTCGAACCCGGTCCCCGGCGGGGTCGAGCCGTCGAACCTCAGCCGGATCTGCTCCCGTTCCTCGGCCTCGGCGTCGACCGCGGTCGGCACCGCGAGCTCGACCGACGTCCGGCCTTCCGGGACGACCAGGTACAGGACGAAGTTCGCGGCCGACAGCGGCCGGGACGGCTCGGGGTCCTCGCCGGTCTGCGAGCGGTACCAGTCGGCGTCGAGGTCCGTTGTGGACAGTTCCGCACCGGAGGAGGGCGCGAGCGCGCTGCCCCGCAGCGCGATGGGATCGTCCGCGACGGCGGACAGCGTCACGTCCCACTTCAGCGTGCCGCCCTCGGTGACGCTGCCGGCGACCGGGATTGCGGCCACGCTGGGCACCGGGTCGTCGTTGCGCACGAGCAGTTCGCCCGTCGTGTTTCCGACGACCACGTTGGCGAGCGCCTGCACGACGAAGAAGTGGCGGCGTTCGTTGCTCCACCTGGTGTTGCCCTCGACGGTCACGGGCACCTCGACCCGGTGCTCGCCGTTCTCGAGCGTCACCAGCCTGTTCGTCGGCAGCTTGCCCGGTTCCGTGTGGAAGAGCCGGAACACGCGGGTCCCGCTGCCTCCCGCGGTGATGACGGCGTTGTGCGTCCTCGTGCCGGAGTCGCCCTCGTCGACGGCGACGTCGGCGACGTCGACCCGTCCCAGCCGCGTGGACACCACCGGGACGAGCCCTTCGTCCCAGCCGTGCGCGTCGATCAGCCACGCCTCACCGGACTCCGACCCGGGGAGCAGTTCCAGCGCGGCCAGCTCACCGAGCCCTGCGGGCAGCGGCACGCGGACCTCCTGCGCCCACACCGAGTTCGTCTTCGAAGTGCCCGGCAGGCCGGTGATGGTGACGGACCCGAGCGCGTGCCGGCGCCCGCTCGTGTCCCTGACCGAGACACCGAACTCGGCTTCCGGTGTGTTCGGCGGGACCGCGAGCCGCAGGGCCAGGTGCCGCGAGTCGTGCAGGGCGACAGGCCTGGCAGGCGTGACCACGCCCACTTCGCCCGCGGCCGACCACCGGAGGGCGACGGCGAGCCGGTCCGGCTGCGTCACGGTGCCGCGGAGGCCGGCGAAGTGCGGCGAAGCGAAGGTGGTGCTGCACGCGGTCCCGTCGAAGGCCGTTTCCAGGCAGACGCGGGCGCTGCCCGAGGCCGCGGTGGAGGTGCCCGGGACGACGAACGGCCTGCGCGCACCGCCGACGGCGTGCGAGAGGACCCTCGCCGTGCCCGCGGACGGTGCGCGCACACCGGAGCCGTCGAGCAGGGGGAGGACGGACTCGTCGTGCCGGAGGAACAGGCGTGCGGCGGCGGCGACGTAGGTGGCGCCCGCAGTCTGCTGCTGCGCGGCGGTCAGGCGGGTGGCGGCGCCGGGCGAGCACACCGGGTCGGGCTCGTCGCCCGGGGAGAAGTCGTCCCACGCGGGCGCGTTGGTCTGTCCGGGAGTCCATTCGCTGTTGAAGTAGTTGTGGTTCGCGCCGATCAGGAAAAGGGCGCTGTGCAGGGCCTCGCCGCGGCTCAGGCCGCGGGTCTGGTCGACGGCCATCTGGCCCTGCAGGTCGCGCACGTCACCGTCGCAGCCGGGCAGCAGCGTGACGGAGGGGACGTCCGGGGCGGGGTTGTGGCCGAAGATCGTGGGAGCCACCAGCACGGTGCCGCGGATGGTCCAGCGCACCGGACCGGTGAAACCCGTGTCACCGGCCGGAGGGGTGACGCTGTCGATCGCGGCGCGGTTGACGCCCTCCCCGCCGCGGGAGTGGCCGACCAGCAGCACCTTCCCCAGGTCGGCTCGCGGCGCGGACCGCACGACCGGGAGTGCCGCACCGCGGCCGGACGCCCAGTCCGCCCACTTCGCCAGGTGGTGGCGGACCAGTGACGACCGGCCCTGCGCACCCGCGTCACCGGTCTCGTTGTCCTGAGCGTTCACGGAGTTCGCGGAGATGGAGACCGTGAGGTAGCCCTGCGACGCCAGCAGTTCCTGCGCTTTCAGGTAGCCCCGGTAGCTCGACACCGGCGTGGTCCCGGCCGGGCAGGGCCAGTCCAGCGTGATCCGCGCCGGTTCCGCGTCGTCGTAACAGGTGAAGTGCCTGCCGTGCAGGAAGAGCGCGAGGGGCCGCCGGCCCGGTGCGCCCACCGGTGCGACGACAACGGCCTTCATCTCGACCGGTGTCCCGTACCCGGGCAACGTGATCGGGTCGAGCGAGTACTCACCGGTCGTCGTCGTGTACTCCCCCGGCACACCGGGATCGACGGCGGCCAGGGGCGGCGAGGGCGGTAGATCGGGCACGGCGGACGACGGGGTCATCGGCGCGGGCTCGGCCAGGTCGAGCCTCCTGCCCGCCGACCGCACCTGCAGCGCGGCCGGGTTCCCCGGTGACGCCCGCAGCGTGAAGGAGCGCAGATCGGCCGACTCCTGCGCCAGGCCGAGGAACCGGTCCCCCTCCCAGAACTCCACTCCGGCGTCACGCGGCGGCATCGGGGTGCCGGCCGTCCAGCGGATCACGCCTCCGGACGCGGACCAGCCGGTCGCGGACGGCGGCTCCGGCGCGGCCGACGCCGGCGGCACGGGTGACAGGGCGGCCACGGCAACGCAGAGAAGAAGCGCGACTGTGCGACGCATGAAGTGTTCTCCTTCGACAGGACCTGAACAGGCCCGCAGTCGCGTTAGCGGCAGTCAGGCGTGCCGCGGGTGGTGTCGCGCGACATGGCCGGGTCGGTGCGCTGCATGTCCGCGATCACCCTGAGCAGGGTGTGCAGCGTGGTGGTGCGGTCTTGTTCGCGAATCCCGGCGAGGGCGGCCATCAGCGGGTCGCTCCGAGCGGACAGCACGTGTGCGACCTCGGCGCCCGCCTCGGTCAGTGACAGCACGCGGCGGCGGCGATCCGCGGCGGGCGACCGCGTCACCAGCCCTTTGCGCTCCAGGGCCGTGCCGGTGCTGGACATCGTCGACGTGGTCACGTCGAACTCCGCGGCGAGCGCGGCCACCTCGTGCCGTTCCCGGGGAAGCCGGTCCAGCGCCAGCAGCACGTTCTGCTGCAACAACGACAACCCGTGCTCCTGGGCCGTGCGCCGCGCCGACGAGCGCAGGCCGTGCCCGAGTCGCACCAGCGCGTCGGCGAGCCGCCGGTCCAGCCCGGCCGTGTCGCCGGTGCCGGTCACGTGGCCCGCCCCGCCGATGAGGCGCCGAGCACCGCACCCAGTTGCTGCACCGCACAAACCCCTCGTCCACCGGGAAATCCGTCGTGGACGAGCCTGCGGCCGGAGCGGGTGCGAGCGGATCAGCCGGAGAGCCCGGGGATCATGGCCGGCCGACCACCCCCCGTGCCCGGCCTCGGC
>NZ_JBHXCW010000101.1:0-25537 GCF_042725365.1 Lentzea sp. NPDC060358
CAGCCCTCATGTAGGTGCCGGCCGGGTCGTTCATCGACAGGTAGGAGACGTCCGTCCCGAGCAGCGTCCGCGCTCTGCGCACGATCGAGCGGAGGACCGCGTCCGGGTCGCGCATGCCCGCGAGCTCGGACGCGGTCTCGAACAACGCCGCCAGTTCGGCCTCACGCCGTCGTGTCACACCCCAACCCTGTCACGTTCCTCCAGATCCGCACCACGGGTCTCGCGCGCGACCAGCACCGCCACCACGGTGAGCACGCACATCGCCACCACGTAGATCGAGATGGGCAACGACGACCCGTAGGCCTTGAGCAACGCCGTCGCGATCAGCGGCGCGAGCGCACCGGCCGCGATCGACGCGAGCTGGTAGCCGATCGACGCCCCCGAGTACCGGACGCGGGTGCCGAAGAGCTCCGAGAAGAACGCCGACTGCGGCCCGTACATCGCACCGTGCAGCACGAGCCCGACCGTGGTCGCGAGGATGATCAGGCCGGGGTTCCTCGTGTCCAGCATGGCGAAGAACGCGAACACCCACACCGCCATGCCGACCGCCCCGACGAGGTAGACCGGCCGCCGGCCGATCCGGTCGGACAGGTGGCCCCACAGCGGGATCGTCACCAGGTGCACCGCGGAGCCGATCAGCACCGCGTTGAGCCCCACCGACTTCGACAGCCCCAGCCCGGTCGTCACGTACACCAGGATGAACGCGGTGATGACGTAGTACGACACGTTCTCGGCGAGCCGGGCGCCCATCGCGACCAGCACCTCGCGCCAGTGGTGCCGCAGCAGCTCGAAGACCGGTGCCTTCTCCTGCTTCGGCGCCCGCGCGGCCTTCTCCTGCGCCGCCAGGAACACCGGCGACTCGGCCACCTGCAGCCGGATCCACAGGCCGATCACCACGAGCACGCCCGAGAGCAGGAACGGGATGCGCCAGCCCCACGCGAGGAAGTCCTCGTCGGTCTGCACCGCCGCCAGCACCGCGAGCACCGCCGTCGCGAGCAGGTTCCCGCCGGGTGCTCCGGCCTGCGGCCACGACGCCCAGAACCCGCGGTGCTTCGGGTCGCCGTGCTCGGACACGATCAGCACGGCCCCGCCCCACTCACCGCCGAGCGCGAAACCCTGCACCAGCCGCAGGAGGGTGAGCAGCAACGGCGCCAGGACGCCCACCGACGCGTAGGTCGGCAGCACGCCCATCAGCATCGTCGCGCCGCCCATCAGCAGCAGCGACAGCACCAGCAGCTTCTTGCGCCCCAACCGGTCTCCGTAGTGGCCGAAGACCAGGCCGCCCAGCGGACGGGCCAGGAAGCCGATCGCGTACGTGGTGAACGCGAGCAGCGTGCCGGTCAGCGGGTCCGCGGTGGGGAAGAAGAGCTTGTTGAACACCAGGGCGGCCGCCGAGCCGTAGAGGAAGAAGTCGTACCACTCGACGGTCGTACCGATGAGCGACGCGCCCACCACTTTCTTGATCATCGACAACTCCTCATCGAGCGGTCCAGCCGCCGTCGACGGCCAACGACGTGCCTGTGACAAAACTGTTGTCGCACAACCACAGCACGGCGCCGGCGACCTCGGACGGGTCGATCAGCCGCTTGACCGCGCTGCGCTGCAGGAAGATCTCGGACGAGACGTCGTCCTCGGAGATGCCGTGCACGCGCGCCTGGTCCGCGATCTGCTTCTCCACCAGCGGAGTGCGCACGTAACCGGGCGCCACGCAGTTCGAGGTGACGCCGAACGGGGCGCCCTCGAGCGCGGCGACCTTGGAGAACCCCTCCAGGCCGTGCTTCGCGGCGACGTAGGCCGACTTGAACGGGGACGCGCGCAGCCCGTGCACGCTGGAGATGTGGACCAGCCGGCCCCAGCCGGTGTCGTACATGTGCGGCAGGACGTGCCGGGTGAGCCGGAACGCCGCTCCCAGCATCAGCTCGACCATCGCCGAGAAGCGCTCGGCGGGGAACTCGTGGATGGGTGCGACGTGCTGCACGCCGGCGTTGTTGACGAGGACGTCGACCTCGGTGGGCAGTGCGTCGACGGGTCCCGTCAGATCGGCGACGTGGCCCGTGCCGCCCAGTTCGGCGGCGAGCTCGAGGACCCGCGGATCGCGGTCGACCAGGTGGACCTTCGCACCCTCGGAGGCCAGCGCCCGCGCGCAGGCCAGGCCGATGCCGCTCGCGGCTCCGGTGACCAGCGCGGTGTGACCCGTGACACTCGACATGACCGGAAACGGTAGGCGTCACCGGCCGTGATCAACATGTGGCCGATCCACACAACACCCGCTCACCTGGTGGCTTTAGCCACCATTTAGTGCGGATGACGCATAGCGCGAAAAGTTTTGGGTATAGGGGCGTAAGCTCCCGTCACCTGAACGGGGGAAGATCACCCAAGGGGGACCCGCATGTCCACAACACCCATTTACGACGACCTCCTGCGCGAGCTCGACGAGATCGCGCAGGAGGCCGGTTTGACCAGCTCGGAGCCCACGCCCGAGCCTGCCGAGTAGTTACTGCGGGGGAGCGATCAGCTCGGCGGGCACCGGCTCGTCCTTGCTGATCAGGTCGAAGAGCTGCGAAGCCTTCTCCTTGTTCCACTGCACGACCGAGCCCGCACCGGGCACCGTCGGGGTGGACCCGACCGGCACCGTGCCGCTCGTCGCCTCGCTCATGTTGAGCGCGACGCTCGCGAGGTGCCACACGTGGTCGTCGTCGTTGACCGACACCGCACCCGAGGCCGCGTTCATCAGCGGGATGACGCGGAACGGGTTGGCGAGCGTGGCCGGGCTCTTGACCTTGGCGAACAACGCCGACAGGAACTTCCGCTGGTTCTGCACGCGCTGCAGGTCGGCGGTCGCGAACGCACGCGTCCGGACGAAGCCGAGCGCCTGCGGCCCGTCGAGCTCCTGGCAGCCGGCGGGCAGGTCGATGCCGGCCAGCGGGTCCTTGATCGGCTCGTCGAGGCAGATGTCGACACCGCCGACCGCGTCGACCATGTCGGAGAACCCGCCGAAGCCGATCTCCATGTAGTGGTCGATCCGCACGCCGGTCGCGCCCTCGACCGTCTTCACGAGCAGCTGCGGCCCGCCGAACGCGTACGCGGCGTTGACCTTGTTGCGGCCGTTGCCCTCGATCGCGACGTAGGAGTCGCGCGGGATCGACAGCAGCACGGGCTTCGCGGCGCTGTTGTCCGGCAGGTGCAGCATCATGATGGTGTCGGTGCGCCGGCCTGCCGCGTCACCGGTGGCGAGCGCGTCCTTCTGCTCCTGCGTCAGGCCTTCCCGCGCGTCCGAGCCGACGAGCAGCCATGTCGTGCCCGGCGTCTCCGCGGGACGGCCCTCGTAGTCCGGCAGCGCGGAGATCCGGGTCAGCGTCGAGTCGACGTAGAACCCGAACCCGACGGCACCCAGAACCAGGACGAGCAGCAGCACCAGGATGACGCGTCCGGGACGCCTCTTCTTCCTCATCGGCCGCTGCGGCGGCATGGGACGCCGCGGCTGCTGGTAGCCGTGGTGATACCCAGCGCTCATGTGTCGCCAACCCCGATCGCTTTAGTTCCGCTTTGCACCTAGGGACGCGAGTCGTCCGTCCAGGTTGCGAGGAAACCTACCGGGGCGGCAGCACCAACGCTTCGAACAGGCGGCTGACCTCGGCCGACGGGTCCTCGGTGAATCCGGTGTGCGCGGGCGAGGTCTGCACGATGGTGCTGCGCGGCGCCGTGAGCCACCGGAACCGCTGCCCCACCGAGGTCGCGCTGACCGGACCGGCCTGCGGGCTGCCGTCGCACGAGTCGGTCAGGTGCGCGAGGCTGCTCTCCAGCGTCTCGACGTCCAGCTGGGGGTCGAGCGCCCGCAACCGGCCGGCGTCCACATGGGTCTTGGCGCACAGGAAGTCGAGCGCCCGGCAGTAGACGAGGACGCCGACGTTCATGAACTCGCCGCGTTCCTGCCGCGGGACGGCCCGCAGCAGCGCGTACTCAAACACGTGCGGCACGCGCGGCCTCCAGCGAGTCGACCCAGCCGCGGTTCGCGAGGCGGTGGGTGAAGAAGTCCCGGTAGCGCTGCCGGAGCTCGGCCGGGTCGCCCTCCAGCCACTCGTCGGGGACGAGCGCGAGCACCTCGCCGAGCAGCTCCGGGGTGATCCGCGCGGCCAGGTCGGCGTCCACTTCGGACAGCGGACCGGCGTGCGGCAGCATCGCGTGGTCGGACGGGTCGAACCGGAAGTCCTTGGTGGCGGGCCGGTCCTCGCTCCACGAGTGGTGGAAGTACAGCGAGGCGCCGTGGTCGATCAGCCACGGTTCGCGGTGCCACAGCAACATGTTCGGGTTGCGCCAGCTGCGGTCCACGTTCAGCACGAGGGCATCGAACCACAGCAGCCGCGTCGCCAGGTCGGCGCCCGGATCGCGCACGACCGGGTTGTAGTCGAACGAGCCGGGCAGGTAGTCGAGCCCGAGGTTGAGGCCGCCGCTCGCCTTGAGCAGCTCCTGGACCTCCTGGTCGGGCTCCGCGCGGCCCAGCTCCGGGTCGAGGTGCACGAGCACGATCTCGGGTATGCGGAAACCCAGCCGCCGCGCCAGCTCGCCGACGACGACCTCGGCGACCAGCACTTTCACGCCCTGCCCCGCGCCGCGGAACTTCACCACGTACATGCCCAGGTCGTCGGCCTCGACCAGGCCCGGCATCGACCCGCCCTCGCGGAACGGGGTGACGTACCGGGTGGCCGTGACCTCCCTCAGAAGACTCACCCGCGCATGATCACACGAACACCTGCCGCAAGCCGAGCAGAATACGGGCGTAGGCCGCCTGACCTTCCTTCGTCGGGTGGTAGGAGTCGCCGGTCGGGCTGACCAGCCCGTGCAGCCACGGCTCCGCCGCGCACACGCCGTGGTCCGCGAACGCCTCCCTCGGGTCCACGAACCGCGCACCGGCCCGCGCCGCGGCGCCGGACACCACCGCGGCCAGCTCGTCGGCGGCGTCGTTCAGGGCCATCCGCTTGGCCTTCGACAACGTCCGGCACCCGTCGTCCGGCGTGAACAGCCGCGGGTACCCGACCACCACGAGCCGGGCCCTCGGGGACGCCGCGCGGATCGCCGCGTAGGTCGAGTCGAGCCGAGCGGGCAGTGCGGAGCGGGTGAACTCACGGGCTTCGGCGACCCTGCCGGCGCACGCGCGGTCGCCGCTGAGCGTGCACGTGGTCAGCACGTCGGCGAACCCGAGGTCGTTGCCGCCGATGGTGATCGTGACCAGCGAGGTGGCCGGGGTCAGCGCGCGCAGCTGCGAGCGCAGCGACCGGGTCGTGGCCCCGCTGCACGCCACGAACTTGAACGACGAGAAGTCCTTGCCCAGCAGCGCCGGGTGGGCGTTCGAGCTGCGGCGGCAGGTGCCGTCCACGTAGGACCCGGCACCCGCGCCGGACGCGTAGGAGTCGCCGAGTGCGACGTACTCCGGTGCGATCGGCACGGGCGCCAGCAGTGCGACCGCGAGTACTCCAGCCAAGAAACCCATGTGTGCTGGAGTACCACTGTCGCAAGAGGACCAGAAGGGCGTTAACCCAGACGGGTGGGCAGCACGCAGACCGGGATCTCGGTCTTCAGCGGCGTCCCGGACGGCGTGATCCCGCCGGTCGCCCCGTCCACGGCGAACGACGTCACGAGGCTCGAGTTCTGGTTGGCCGCGAAGAGGAACGACCCGGTCGGGTCGAACGTGATGTGCCGCGGGTACTCGCCGCCGACGGGCGTGTGGCCGACCAGGGTCAGCCCGGCGCCGTCGACCGCGAACTGCGCCACGCTGTCGTGGCCGCGGTTCGACAGGTAGACGAACCTGCCGTCCGCCGACACCAGCACCTCGGCCGGGTAGTTGCGCTCGGTCGCGGGCGGCGCGGTCTCGAGCACCTGGCCCGGCGTGAGCTTCCCGTCGGCGTAGGCGCAGGCCACGATCGTCGAGTCGAGCTCGTTCGCCACGTAAGCGGTCTTGCCGGACGGGTGGAACGCGATGTGCCGCGGCCCGGCGCCCGGCGCGAGCTTCGCCGTCGAGACGAGCTGGAGCCGGCCGTCGAAGGAGTAGAAGAACACCGAGTCGGCGCCCAGGTCGACCGCCGCCGCGTACTTCCCCGCCGGGTCGAACACGACGTGATGGGCGTGCGGGCCCGCCTGGCGGTCCGGGTCGGGCCCGGAGCCCTGGTGCTGCACCTTCTGCGTGCGCGCGCCGAGGCTGCCGTCGGCGTTCACCGGGAACACGCTCAGCGAGCCCGACGAGTAGTCCGCGGTGATCAGGAACTTCCCGGACGGGTCGAGCGTGAGGTGGCACGGGTCGGCGCC
Source organism: Lentzea sp. NPDC060358 (assembly GCF_042725365.1). Taxonomy (NCBI): domain Bacteria; kingdom Bacillati; phylum Actinomycetota; class Actinomycetes; order Pseudonocardiales; family Pseudonocardiaceae; genus Lentzea; species Lentzea sp. NPDC060358. The sequence continues at coordinate 6,301 of NZ_JBHXCW010000101.1, forward strand.
GCCGGTGGCCTGCTTGTTGACGACCTTCAACCTGGTCGCGTCGATCGCGGTGACCTCGCCCCGCGAGGTCTCGTTGACCGCGTAGAGGAAGCGGCCGTCGCGCGACTCGACCACGAACGACGGGTTGACCACGCCGGAGATCACGCCCGTCTTCGCGAGCCGGCCGGTCGCGGTGTCGTACGTGCCGATGCCGAGGCCCTTGGCGCCGCCGCTCCACGTCGTGTACGCGCCGAAGAACACTCTCTTCGTGGCAGGTGCCGCCTCGGCGGTTCCTCCGGTCATCAGCAGTCCAGCTCCCACGCCCATGGCTCCGAGAAAACGTCGCCGGTCCACACCCACGTCCGCACCTCCGTTGTCCGTCGGCGGCGGCACGATCAACACTGGACCAGACCACTGCGGCGGTGCAACAGGGGCGTCGAAGATTGCGCCTAGCGCAACGGGTCGTTCGACACGAGCCGGGCCTTCTCGGCCTCGAGGTCGTAGGCGGGCGGCGGGAACTTCGGATCCATCTCGCGCAGGGTCTCGAGCAGCAACCGGCTGACCGCCCAGTTGCGGTACCACTTGCGGTCGGACGGCACGGCGTACCAGGGCGTCTCCGAGCAGTTCCGCAGCGCCTGCGTGTACGCCTCCCGGTACTTCGACCACTTGGACCGGACGTCGATGTCGGACGGGTTGTACTTCCAGTTCTTGCGCGGGTCGTCGAGGCGGGCGAGCAGCCGTTCCTTCTGGACCTCCGGCGAGATGTGCAGGAAGCACTTGATCAGCGTCGTGCCGGAGTCGGCCAGCTCGCGCTCGAAGGCGTTGATCTCCTGGTAACGCCCGCGCAGCTCCGCGGCCGTGATCAGGCGCTCCACTTTGGGCACGAGGACGTCCTCGTAGTGGGAGCGGTCGAACGCGCCGATGCGGCCCTTCGCGGGCAGGGCCTTGCGGATGCGCCACAGGTAGTGGTGCCGCAGCTCGGCGGCGGTCGGCTTCTTGAACGACGCGATGTGCACGCCCTGCGGGTTCACCAGCCCGACGACGTGGCTGACCACGCCGCCCTTGCCGGAGGTGTCCATGCCCTGCAGCACCAGCAGCACCGACCGCGTGTCCTCGGCGTACAGCGCCTCCTGCAGGCCGTCGAGCTCGGTCCCGGTGACGGCGAGGTCGTCGGCCGCCTCCTTCTTGTTCCGGGGACCGATCGGGCGGCCGGCGGGGTCGAGGGCGGACAGGTCCACCTCGTCGAGCCGCAGGGCATCACGAACCGACTTCTTCGCCATCACCAGACCGTAGCGATTCACCGCTGATTCCGCCCGCTGTGCAAAGAAGTGCCACGGAAGAATGAATCTACGCAATGAACTACGGCTATGCGCAACACTTGACGGCTGAAATCGCCTGTGCACGCACCTAGCCTTGGAGGATGACCGCCACCGCTGAGCACGACGCCGGGGAGACCATGAACTTGGCCAGCGCTGACTTCATCGCCCTCGACGAGGAGTGGAGCACGCACAACTACCACCCGCTGCCGGTGGTGCTCTCGCACGGCGAGGGGGCGTGGGTCACCGACGTCGAGGGGCGCCGCTACCTCGACTTCCTGTCCGGCTACTCGTCGCTCAACTTCGGGCACCGCCACCCCGCCCTGGTGGCCGCCGCCGTCGAGCAGCTCGGCCGCGTCACGCTGACCAGCCGCGCGTTCCACCACGACCAGTTCGGCCTGTTCTGCCGCGAGCTGGCGACGCTGACCGGCACCGAGATGGTCCTCGCGATGAACTCCGGCGCCGAGGCCGTCGAGTCCGCGATCAAGGTCGCCCGCAAGTGGGCCTACCGGGTCAAGGGCGTGCCGGAGGGCACCGCCGAGATCATCGTGGCCGGGTCGAACTTCCACGGCCGCACCACGACCATCGTGTCGTTCTCGACCGACGAGACCGCGCGCAACGACTTCGGCCCGTTCACGCCCGGTTTCAAGGTCGTCAAGCACGGCGCCCTCGACGAGGTCGAGTCCGCGATCTCGCCGCGCACCGCCGCCGTGCTGATCGAGCCGATCCAGGGCGAGGCCGGCGTCGTCGTGCCGCCCGCCGGCTACCTCGCGGGCGTGCGCCGCCTGTGCGACGAGAACAACGTCCTGATGATCGCCGACGAGATCCAGTCCGGCCTCGGCCGCACCGGCGAGCTGTTCGCGCTCGACCACGAGGGCGTGCGCGCCGACCTCTACACGCTGGGCAAGGCGCTCGGCGGCGGCATCCTGCCGGTGTCCGCGGTGGTCGGGTCGCGCGCAGTGCTGGGCGTGCTGAAGCCCGGCGAGCACGGGTCGACGTTCGGCGGCAACCCCCTCGCCTGCGCGGTCGGGCGGGCGGTCGTGCGGCTGCTGGAGACCGGCGAGTTCCAGGAGCGGTCGCGCGAGATGGGCGACCACCTGCACACCGAGCTGAACGGGCTCGTCGGTCACGGCATCGCCGAGGTCCGCGGGCGCGGGCTGTGGGCGGGCGTCGAGATCGCGCCGGGCGGCCCGGTGGGCCGTGCCGCGTCCGAGGCGCTGTCCGCCCGCGGGGTGCTGTGCAAGGAGACGCACGCGTCGACGTTGCGGGTCGCTCCCCCGCTGGTGATCACGCGCGACGAGATCGACCTCGGGGTGCAAGCGATTGCGGAGGTCGTTCGTCCCGATTTGGGCTGATTTTCGCACCGGACCAGGTCACAAATGCGACGGACGGGCCTCCTGGTTCGTCCGTCGCAGGCATCATGACTCGTATGGGTGAAAGGGTTCGCGCCAAAGCCGCTGCGGCTCTGGGTCGTTGGGTGGAGCCGGACGAGGTCTACGCACGGGGTCGCGAGCTGCGTTCCTCTGTGGACTTCAAGGCGCACCGCGCGATGTCGCTCGCCGGTTCGCGCCCCTCGGTGCTGGAGTTCATGCGCGCCAGCAACGAGGGCCGCCTGGAGCACCTGATCCCGTTGCGGGTCGGCCGGATGCTCGAGAACCCGTTCGCGTTCTTCCGCGGCTCGGCGGGCCTGCAGGCGGGCGACCTCGCCGCCGGCTGCTCGACCGGTCTGCACGCCCAGTTGTGCGGTGATGCGCACGCGGCGAACTTCGGCCTCTACGGCACGCCCGAGGGCCAGATCGTCATGGACATCAACGACTTCGACGAGACGCTGCCCGGCCCGTGGGAGTGGGACCTCAAGCGGCTCGTGACGTCGCTGGTGCTGGCGGGCCGCGTCGGCGACGTGTCGGACAAGGGCTGCCGCGACGCCGCCGAGGACGCCGTCGACGCCTACCGCAAGACGATCAGGCACCTCGCCGAGATCCCGTTCATGGACTCCTGGTCCGCACTCGGCGACGAGTCCTCGCTGTCGAAGGTCAAGGCCGACGACCTGCTCGAGGACTTCTCCAAGGCCGCGGAGAAGTCGCGCAGGAACACCAGCGCCCGCTTCGCCGCGAAGTGGACCGCGCACGACGGCGAGAAGTGGCGGTTCGTCACGAACCCGCCGACGTTCACCGAGGTCACCCGGGAGACCGCGGACGCGGTGGTCGGCGCGCTGCCGTCCTACGTGGACACCCTGCGCGAGTCCCGCCGCAACCTGATCATGCGCTACGGCGTCTCGGACGTGGCGTTCCGCGTCGTCGGCACCGGCAGCGTGGGCCTGCGCAACTACCTGGTCCTGTTGCACGGCAACGGCACCGAGGCGCTGGTGCTGCAGGCCAAGGAGGCGCGCACGTCGGCGCTGCAGCCGTTCCTGGACGTCGCCCCGGCCAAGCACGAGGGCAAGCGGATCGTGCACGGCGCCCGGCTCGTGCAGGCGGAGACGGACATCCTGCTGGGCTGGACGACCATCGAGGGCCGCCCGTACATCGTGCGCCAGTTCCGCAACCGCAAGGGCGAGATCGACGCGACGACGCTCAAGCGCGACGACCTTGACGACTACGGCCGCTTCGCCGGCGCCCTGCTGGCCCGCGCGCACACCCGGTCGCTCGACCCGCGGCTGCTGGCGGGGTACTTCCGAAACGGCGGCGGCAACGACCTCGACGAGGCGTTCGCGAGGTACGCCTTCGACTACGCCGACCAGACCGAGGCCGACCACGAGGAGCTGACGAAGCTGGTCAGGGCCGGCACGCTCCCTGCCGTCGCCGAGGACCGATGAAGACCGCCGAAGACCGCTGACGCGCCTTCCCGCCCGCGCAGCCGAGGTGACCTAGCCTGGCCTGGTGAAGATCCGCCGCGCCGCCTCACCCGACGACGTGGTCGCCGCCGCGCACCTGTTCGACGCGCCGCCGCGGCCGGATGCGACCGCGCGGTTCCTGGCGCAGGACCACAGCCACCTGCTGATCGCCTACGTCGGCGACCAGCCCGCCGGGTTCGTGTCCGGGATCGAGACGACGCACCCCGACAAGGGCACCGAGATGCTGCTCTACGAGCTCGGCGTCGACGAGGCGTTCCTGCGCCGCGGCATCGGAACGGCCCTGGTCGACGCCCTGCGCACCCTCGCGGCCGAACGGGGTTGCTACGCGATGTGGACCGGCACCACCGCGGGCGACACGGCGGCGCAGGCCACGTACAAGAAGGCCGGTGGGTCGATCGACGACGGCGCGTTCGTCAGCTGGGAGCTGTGACCTCGGCGACCAGCGCGTGCCAGGCGTCGGCCGAGAAGGCGAGGACGGCGGCGGGGTTCTTGGAGTCGCGCACGAGGGCGTTCCGAGCGAGCGACACCTCAACGCACTCGCTGTCGACTTTGCCGTCGCTGTAGCTGCTCTTACGCCAGGTCCGTTCGCGGTCCATTGGAATCCTCTCGCAGCCTGCTGACGTACTCCGCCAGCTTCCTCCGAGATTGTTCCTGATCCAAGGCAAGGGCATCCAGCCGCTTGAACACCTTCCGCGTCCGTTCGAGCGCGGCGGGATCCTGAGCGAACACCATGGCCGAATCGGTCGCGCTGAACGCCACAGGCGGTGCCTTCTCGAACTCGTACAGGGCGCATTTCGACAACAGCGCGGCCTTCATGGCACTGGCCGGGACGATCCGCAGGGTGTGTGTGCGGTGCAGTAGGCGCAAGTACTGCTCCTCCATCACTTGCGCGGACCCGAGCCGCATCTGGAGAGCCAGTTCGTGAATGTAGAAGACGCACTCCGGCCGGTTCGGCCTCCGCATGATCGCCTGCCGTTCGACGCGCAGGTCGATACCCTTCTTGATGTTCTCGGGTGTCTCGATGCCTCGCTCGATGAACAGCTCCTGCGCGTAAGGAACCGTCTGCAGAAGCCCAGGCATTAGCAGGACGTCATAGGTGGTGATCTTCGTGGCCAGGGACTCTGTCATCGCGATCGTGCGGAGGTTGTCCGGGACCTGCACGAAGTACAGGTCGAAGGCGTGCCGGTATCGGCGGCGGAACTCCTCGAAGAAGTCGACGTCCTTGCCGCAGAGCGTCAGGTACTGCACCAGGTCGATCTCGCTCGCACGTGCCCGGCCGTGCTCGATGTTGGAGACCTTGCTGGGGTCCCAGCCGAGCTGGACGGCGAGCGCGCGGCCGGTGAGCCCGGTGCTGGACTCGCGCAGCCGGCGCAGCTCGTCGCCCAGGTCCCTGCTGTACGCGGTGGAGATGGTCATTCCGCTGACGCTAGGGCTTGAAGTCAGTCCCAGAAGGGGCTCGTCCGGGTGAAAACTACGTCCACACCGGTTCGTCCACTTCGGACACCCTGCCGTCCGCGCGGAAGTGCAGGAAGCGGTCGAACGACTTCGCGAACCAGCGGTCGTGCGTGACGGCGACGACCGTGCCCTGGAAGTCGTTCAGGGCGTTCTGCAACGCCTCGGCGGAGGCGAGGTCGAGGTTGTCGGTCGGTTCGTCGAGCAGCAGCAACGTCGCCCCGGACAGTTCCAGCAGCAGGATCTGGAACCGCGCCTGCTGGCCGCCCGACAGGTTCTCGAACCGCTGGTCGCCGGCCTTGTCGAGGCCGTAGCGGCTGAGCACCGACATGGCGGCGCCGCGGTCCTTGCCCGATCGCGGGCCGTCGCCGTGCCAGAGGATGTCGACGAGCGTGCGGCCGAGCCACTCCGGGTGTTCGTGCGTCTGCGCGAACAGGCCGGGGACGACGCGCGCGCCGAGTTTCCACGTGCCCGAGGTCCGCACGTCGTCGCCGCCGAGCAGGCGCAGGAAGTGGCTCTTGCCGGAGCCGTTGGAGCCGAGCACCGCGACCCGGTCGCCGAAGAAGATCTCCTGCGAGAACGGCTTCATCAACCCGGTGAGTTCCAGCTCCTCGCACGTGATCGCTCGCACGCCCGTGCGTCCGCCCTTGAGGCGAGGGGTGACCTTCTCGTCGGAGGGGATCTCCGGAGGAGGACCGGCGTCCTCGTAGCGTTGGAGACGCGCGGCCATCACGCGGTACTTCTGCGCCATCACTTCCGACGACTTGGCCTGTTGCTGGAGGGTGCGCACGAGCTCCTTGAGGCGTTCGTGCTCCTCGTTCCAGCGGCGGTGGTCTTCGAGGAGCTTCTCGATGCGTTTCGCGCGGGCGGCGCGCCAGGTGGCGAACGAGCCGGGGTGCGTCCACGCGGAGTGCGCCTCGACGGTGACGACGTGCGTGGCGGCGTTGGCCAGCAGCTCGCGGTCGTGGCTGACGACGAGGACGGCCTTGTCGGTGGCCCGCAGCCGGTCCTCCAGCCAGCGCTTGCCGGGGACGTCGAGGTAGTTGTCCGGCTCGTCGAGGAGCAGGACCTGCTCGTGGCCGCGCAGCAGCGCTTCGAGGACCAGGCGTTTCTGCTCGCCACCGGAGAGCGTGCGGACCTCGCGGAAGCGGGCGCGGTCGTAGGGCAGGCCGAGCGCGGCGACCGCGACGGTGTCCCAGAGGACCTCGACGTCGTAGCCGCCGGCCTCGCCGTAGCCGGTCAGCGCGGTGGCGTAGCGCATCTGGGCGGCTTCGTCGTCGGTGTCCATCAGCGCGAGCTCGGAGTCGTCCAGCTCCCGGGCCGCCGCCCGCAACGCCGCGGGCGCCACGGACAGCAGCAGGTCGCGCACGAGTGAGTCGTCCCGGACCGAGCCGATGAACTGCGGCATCACCGCCAGTCCACCCTGCACGTGCACGCTGCCCTGCTTCGGGGTGAGCTCCCCGGACAGGATCCGTTGCAGCGTCGTCTTGCCCACGCCGTTCGCGCCGACCAGCGCGACCACGGATCCGCCGCCCACCTTGAACGAGACGTCGCGGAACAGTTCCCTGCCGTCGGGCAGGGCGTACGCGAGGCCGTTCGCCTCCAGATAACCCACACCGGAGATGGTCGGGGTCCCCGGCGGGGAAAGCCAGCGGGTTTCGGGCCTACCGCAGGCGCACCGGGTACCGCCGGAACACCAGCACACCCGCGGTGACCAGCAGGCACTGGAACGCGGGGCCGAACGCCCCGATGACCGTCAGCAGCACCGTGAGGCCGCCGAAGACGAGCAGGAGGGAGTAGAACAGCCAGGGCCGCACCTGGCGGTTCATGGTGCGGGCAAGTCTCGGTTCGTCCGCCAACAGCCGCTGCTCGATCTCCTCGAGCGAGCGGCGCTCGGCTTCACTCAGCATGGGTGCCTCCGGGGGACGTCGGGACGTCATCATTCCCACTCGTCACCAGTGGATACTCGAACGCCGCCGGAGTCAAACCCTCGACAGCGCGACCAATCGGCTGACAGCTCGCAGATACTTCTTCCGGTAGCCGCCGCCGAGCATCTCGTCGGTGAACAACTCCGACAGCGGGCGGCCCGACACGGCCACCGGCACGTCGCGGTCGTAGAGGCGGTCGCCGAACGCCACGAGCCGCAGCCCGACGTTCTGGTCGGGCGCGGGCTTCACGTCCCTGAGGTGCACCGCGGTGACGCCGTCGAGCAGCCGCCCGTACTTCGACGGGTGGAGGCGGGCGAGGGTCGCGCACAGGTCGTCGAAGTCGTCGATGGTCGAGCCCGGGGTGCTCGCGGCCCTGGCCTCGAGGTCGGCGGCGGACAGCGGCGGCGGGGCGTCGGGCAGGCCGCGGTGGCGGTAGTCGGGGCCGTCGACGCGCACGACGTCGAACTTCGAGGACATCGACTGGATCTCGCGGAGGAAGTCGGCGGCGGCGAACCGGCCCTCGCCGAGCTTGTCCGGGAGCGTGTTGGAGGTGGCGGCGACGTGCACGCCCCGTGCGGTCAGCTCCTTGATCAGGCGGGTGACCAGCATGGTGTCGCCGGGGTCGTCGAGCTCGAACTCGTCGATCGCCAGCAGCCTGTGCTCCGACAGCCTCGCCACGGCCTCGGGGAACGTCAGGACGCCGACCAGGTTCGTCAGCTCGACGAACGTGCCGTAGGCCTTGGGGCCCGGCACGGCGTGCCAGAGGCTCGCGAGGAGGTGGGTCTTGCCGACGCCGAAGCCGCCGTCGAGGTAGAGGCCGAGCTTGCCCTCGTCGTCGGACCTGCCGCCGAACAGCGACCACTTCCTGCGCTTGACGCTCACGCGGGCGGCGAACAGGCGGCAGGCCTCGACCGCGGCGGCCTGGCTGGGCTCGTCCGGGTTGGGGAGGTAGGTGTCGAAGCTGACGGCGCCGAACATCGGCGGCGGCACCAGGCCCTCGACCAGTTCGTCGGCACCGATCTGGGGATCCCGGTCGGACAAGCGCATGCCCGCACCCTATCGGCGTGGTGGGATGGGTCCGTGCAGATGTTGTGGCCCTCACCGGGCGTTGAGATGACCGACACAGACCTGGAGTCGCTCTACGCCCTCCCGCCGGGGGTCACGGCGAACTTCGTGTCCAGCGTGGACGGTTCGGTGTCGGTCGAGGGGCGGTCCGCCGGGCTCGGCTCCCCCGCCGACAAGAAGATCTTCTCGCTGGGGCGCGAGCTCGCGGACGTGGTGCTGGTGGGTGCCGGGACCGTGCTGGCGGAGGGCTACCGGGGCGCGCGGCGGGAGCGGCCGCTGCCGATCGCCGTCGTGACCGCGCGGGGGTCGCTGACGCCGGACCTGCCGCTGTTCACCGACACCGCGGTGCCGCCGATCGTGATCACCTGCGCGGCGGCGTCCCTGCCCGAGCTGCCCGCCGAGGTGGTCGTCGCGGGTGAGGAGTCGGTGGACCTCCCGGCGGCGGTGGCGGAGCTGGCCGCGCGCGGGTTGCACAGGGTGGACCTGGAGGGCGGGCCGAAGTTGTTCGGGGCCATGGTCGCCGCCGGGCTGGTCGACGCGCTGAACCTGACGATCTCACCGCTGCTGGCCGTGGGCGAGGCATCGCGGATCGCCACCGGCCCGGTCGTGTCTCCCGTTGATCTCACCCTGGCGTCGGTGCTGCGCGAGGACGACGTCCTGTTGTTGCGCTACCTGCGGCGAAATTCCAGCTGAAGAGGCAGGATGTCGGCGTGGACCTACCGCTGACACCGCCGCTGCAGCCCATGCTCGCCACCGCGGTGGACGGCATCCCCGACTCGGCGGACCTGCTGTTCGAGCCGAAGTGGGACGGGTTCCGGTGCGTGGTGTTCCGGGCCGGCGACGAGGTGTTCCTGCAGTCGCGCAGCGGCAAGCCGCTCAACCGGTACTTCCCCGAGGTCGTCGCCTCCATGCTGGACGTGCTGCCCGAGCGCGTGGTCGTCGACGGCGAGCTGGTGGTGGCGAAGAACGACGAGCTGGACTTCGACGCGCTGTCCGAGCGGATCCACCCGGCGGCCTCGCGCGTGACGATGCTGGCGGAGACGACGCCGGCCACGTTCGTCGCGTTCGACCTGCTCGCGCTGGGGTCCGAGGTGCTGCTGGAGTCGCCGACCACGGCCCGCCGGGAGCGGTTGCTGGCGCTGCCCGGGCTCAACGTCACGCCCGCGACGACGTCGGCCGAGACCGCGCGGCAGTGGTTCACCCTCTTCGAGGGCGCCGGGCTGGACGGCGTGATGGGCAAGCCGGCCGACGGGCCGTACACGCCGGGCAAGCGATCGATGATCAAGGTGAAGCACGCGCGGACCGCCGACGTGGTGCTGGCGGGCCTGCGGTGGCACAAGGACACCGAGCCGGGCACGGCCGTCGGGTCGTTGCTGCTCGGCGTGTACGACTCGTCCGACGTGCTGCACCACATCGGGGTGTGCGGGTCGTTCAAGGCCGCGGAACGGCGCGCGCTGGCCGAGGAGCTGGCGCCGTTGATCACCACGTCGGACGACCACCCGTGGGCGCGGCCCGCTGAGGGACAACGGATTCCGGGCGAGATCAACCGGTGGCGCGGCAAGCAGGCCGAGTACGTGGCGCTGCGGCCAGAACGGGTGCTGGAGATCCACTACACGCAGACCGAGGGCGACGCGCCGGTGCGGTTGCGGCACAACGGCCAGTTCGCGCGGTGGCGCCCCGACCGCGAACCGCTGTCGTGCCGCTACGACCAGTTGGAGATCCCGGCCCGCTACGACGTGGCGTCGGTGCTGAAAGGCGAACTGCGGGCCCGTTAGGCCTCGGGTCTCGCCGACCTCGTCGCACCGACCGAGGCGATCACCACGCAGCAGACCGCGAGCCATTGCACCGGTTCGAGGTGCTCGCCGAGCAGGACCAGGCCCGCCACCGCGGCCACCGCCGGTTCGAGCGACATCAGGATGCCGAACACGCGCGGGGGCATGCGCCGCAACGCCTCCAGCTCCAGCGAGTACGGCAGCACCGAGGACATCAGGGCGACTGCGATGGCCGCGGCCAGCACGACCGGGTCGAGCAGCTCCGTGCCCGCCGACGTGACGCCGAACGGCAGTGCGGCCACCGCGCCCACCGCCATCGCGAGCGCGAGACCCCGGCCGTCGCTGGTGGTGCTGCCGAGCTCGGCCGTGACGAGGATGTACGCGGCCCACAACGCGCCCGCGGCGAGCGCGAAGAGCACGCCCGTCCACACAAGACCGCCCTCGGCGCGGGTGAGCAGCACCACTCCCGCGCCCGCGAGCAGCACCCACAGTCCGTCGAGCCAGCGCCGCGAGCCCGCGACGGCCACCGCGAGCGGGCCGAGGAACTCGATCGTGACCGCCGCGCCGAGCGGGATGCGTTCGATGGCGGAGTAGAAGCAGAGGTTCATGGCCGCGAGGACCACGCCGTAGGTGAGGACCACGCTGAGCGTGCGGCGGTCGACCCTCGGCGACGGGCGCCAGATCGCCAGCAGCACAATCGCGGCCACGAGCAGGCGCAACGTGACGATGCCGATGGCGCCCGCCGTGGCGAACAGCTGCTTCGCGACGGCCGCGCCGACCTGGACGCTGACGATGCCGGACAGCACGAGCGCCGTCGGCGGGATGCCGCCCAGCAGCCTCGCGACGGGCAGCCGATCGGCGCGGGACATGTCCCCCATCCTTGCTCACCCTGGATTTACTCCGCTCGTGCGAGGCTCTGGTTCCCGGATCGTGAACGAGAGTGAGGACATCCGTGCGTCGCGCTGCCCTGGCCCTACTGGCAGTGAGCGTGCTGGCCGCGTGCAGCGCGGGACCCTCGACCAGGCCGGTGATCGCCGTGCGGGGCGAGGACAACGGGCAGGTCGGCCAGAGCACGCTCGCGGGCCCGCAGCCCGTGCCCCCGCTCGGCGAGTACAAGAAGGACTCGCTGGCGTGGGCGCCGTGCAACGAGCAGATGAAGGACCGCCTCGGCGCCGACGCCCCGCAGGGCGACCAGTCGTACGAGTGCTCGCGGATGACCGCCGTGCTCGACCCGCCCGGCCGTCCCGGCCGCGGCACGATCGGCATCGCGCTGATGCGCGTCGGCACGGGCAAGAGCGCGCTGGTCGTCGTGAACGACCCCGGCGGCGAGCCCGGCACGGTGAAGGCGGCGCGTCTCGCGGCCTCGTTGCCGAAGGACGTCCTCAGCACGTACACGCTCATCGGTGTGGACCGCCGCGGCACGGGCCGTTCGGACGGTCTGTCGTGCGTGCCGCAGGCGACGCGCGCGCAGCTCGTCGAGTTCGACCCGGCCTCGTCCGAGCAGTCGGACCTGGTCGTGGCCGCCGGCGAGGCGTCGCAGGAGTGCGTGCTCGACCTCGAGGGCAGGCTGACGGCGTTCGACTCGTGGCGTGCCGCCGCCGACCTCGAACGACTCCGCGACTACCTCGGCACCGACCGCCTCAACGCGATCGGCCTGGGCGAGGGGTCGCGCGTCGTCACGACCTACGCCCAGCGCTACCCGAACCGCATCGGCCGCACCGTCCTCGACGGCGCCCCGGACCCGACGCTCGACCAGGTGGGCGTCCTGGAGTCCCGCGCCGTGGCCACCGAGGCGACGCTGGACGCGTTCGCCCGCGACTGCAAGATCCGCAACTGCGCCCTGACCACTCCGCGCGAGGACGTGCAGGCCCTGCTCACCCAGCTGCGCACCACGCGCGTGCGCGGCGAGTACGTCGACCTCACCCCCGGCTCGGCCCTCAACGCCGTGGCCGCGGGCCTGGCCGACCGCTCCCGCTGGCCCGCGCTGACCGACGCCCTGGTGAAGGCCCGCGGCGGCGACCCGAGCGGCCTGTTCGCGCTGCTCGACCCGATCGTGAACGACCTGGACGAGAACCCGCCCCGCTTCGACGCGGGCCTGGTGATCGGCTGCAACGACACCGCCACCCGGATCCCGCCCGACCGGGTGAAGGCGCTGAGCACGGACTGGCAGACCAAGTACAAGGTGTTCGGCGCCCTGTTCGCGCGTCAGCTGCTGCACTGCAACCCGTTCCCGCCGCCCAAGGCGGAGAAGGTGGAGCCGCTCAAGAGCGCGCCGCCGATCGTGGTGCTGAGCACGGCCAACGACGTGTCCACGCCGGCACCCGGCACCGAGCACGCGGCGCAGCGGCTGCCGGGGTCGGCGCTGATCGGGTGGCAGGGGTCGGGGCACGGGGCGCTGGGGCTGTCCAGTTGTGCGACCACCGCCGTGCGGGACTACCTGATCGACGCGAAGGTGCCGTCGAACGGGACCGTCTGCCCGCCGTGATCCCGCTCGTGCGGGGGCTCGCCGACCCGGCGTGACGGGCCCCTGACGCGGCAAAGGGAGCCTCCCGCGCGAACCACAACGCGGGCGACTCCCTCGCCGAATCTTCGTGTCAGCAGCTGGAACAGCAGCCGCAGCCGGGACCCGTGCACCCGGAACAGCACCCACACGTACCCATCAGGGCCTCCCGTACTCCAAGCCGGTCCTGCGCGGGACCTCCGCGCATCCCACGGTCCGCCCCACCACCAGCCCTGGGAAGCCCCCTCACCCGAACGCGTGGGGACAACCACCCGTGACGTCGCGGGCAGTGACGCCGGCTACGCCCCCAGGTCCTCCAGAGCCTTCTGCGCTGCCTCCAACTCGGCGCGCAACTGCTCCACCCGGGCCTGCTGCTGGGCACGCGCCGCGTTCAGGACGCCCTCGACGATCTCGGCGACCTCGGGCGTGAGCAGCTTCGCGGCCTGCGCCACGGCGGCAGGCGGGACCGGGGTCGGGCGGACCGTCTTGCGGGTGCCCTGCATGACCTCGACGACCCACTCGCCCTCGCCCACCGACACGAGCGTGACGGTGACCTCGGGGGTCGCGTTCTTCGCCGGCGGCTTGCGCGCGGGCTTCGCGGCCGGTTCGGCCGGCGCGGCGGCGGGTTTCGGCTTGGGGGCCGCGGGCTTCACCGGCGCCTCCGGGACGTAGGGGTGGATGATCTCGGTCTCCCGCGGCGGCTCCGGCGGTGCCGGGGCAGGGGTCGCCGGCTTCTTGCGCGGCGGCGGCTTCTCCAGGGTCAGCTCGGCCGGGGAGAAGGACATCTCGTCCTTCGAGCCCGTGGGCCGGACCTGGATGAAATCGCCCTCGGGAGGATCGGTGACCGCCAGCAGCTTCGCCGACCTCCCCTCCTCCATGCCCACCGCCGCCGCCGTGAACCACACCAGCGGCTGGGCGCCTCCGTCCAGCTGCGAGCGCAGGCCGTCGACGTCCTCCGCCGACAACCCGCTCTTCTTCGCCATCGCGCTGCCTCCCCACCCGTTCGAACACCTGTGCCCCAGCATGCCCTACCCCACCGACATTTCTGAGCACAGGGTCGACTTCAAGATCATCACGGCCGCCCCGGTACCGAGCGGCACGCCCCTGACCGGCGAGGGGGACCAGAAGCCCGACGCCGCAACGCAACCACCGCACCGTGCGGCCCCGCGACCGCCCGCGCACCGGACTGCGCCGACTGGCTCACCGGCCAGACCGACGTCGTCTCCGCACCGGGCGCCGCGATCGGGGCACGCGGCGACTCAGGCCTCCTCGTCCCGCAGCCGGTACTCGCACCCGTACTCGACCGCGTACGACAGGTCGTAGACGTGCACGATCTTGGGTCCGCCGTGCAGGTGCACATACGTCACGGTCTGCTTGGGATCATCCGGCGTGGACGGCAACGAGTCGACCCGGCCGTCGAGGGGACCGCCGACGTACCGCACGACATAAGGCTGGGACATCACGACCTCCTCTCGCTCCCCCGCATTCTACGAGGTCGCTCAGAGGATTCGTCACGGATGCAGCCGGTTGGCCCACGCCCGCACGGGGTCGTCGGACACGGCGCGCCCATCGCTGCCCGGCGTCGATCAGGTGGCGTCCTCCTGCTTGCGGGCCCTCGACGGCTGCACCCGCAGCGGCTCGCCCGGCATCTTCGGGGTGCCAGTCGCTAGAGCGCTGTGCTCACAAGGGAAAACGCACGTCGTCTCGGAACGCACTGCACCAGGTTATCCGGTGAGATCAAGCGGCCCGCCGAGGTGATGGCACACCACGACGGGCCTTGATCTCGACCTCACGCAGGAGGACGAGACCCGCGATGGATCTTTCCATCAAGTGCAAAGCCCTGTCAGCACGGCTCATCAACGGTCCGGCGGTGACGCGATGAGCATCGAGGCGATCAACTGGGCGCTGAACCACGCCCCGATCCCGACCAACCGCAAGGACGCGTCCGCGCTCGCGATCACGCTGATCGCACTCGCCAACCACGCCGGACCCGATGGCACCGAAGCGTTTCCGTCCGTCGAGCGAATCACCGTCTACACAAGACTTTCTCGTCGCACCGTGCAGCGTTCGCTGCGGTCGCTGGAGGAACTGGGTCTGATCCGGCAGGGCAACACCCGTTACCGGGATGCCCGGATCGAGCGCGCAGACCTGCGCCCGCAGGTGTACGACCTCGTGCTGTCCGCCCGACAGGAACCGGGGCGCCAGGATGACACCCCGGTTCCTACAACGGGGCGTCAGCAGAGCACGAACGGGGCGTCAGCAGCGACGCGGCGGGGCGTCAGCATGACGCCCGAAACGTCCTTCAACCGTCCGAGAACCAGGCCCGCGCCGAGCGCGCCCGATGGGCGCTCGGCGGTCCCGCCGCCCTGCGGCCAGTGCGACGCCCGCGACTCCGACCCTGTCAGCGCCCGCGTCGTGTGGCTCGACAGCGACCGGACCCACTCGACTCCGTGCCCGCGCTGCGCGCCGCAACGCGCTGGGGGCGCCCGGTGAGCCGCGTACACCTGACCTACACCGAGCCGCACGGCTGGACCTCCCCGCCGGACTGCGTGGCGGATCGGCAGGCCGCCGAGTTCCTGCGCGACGCCACCAACGCGCTCACCCCCTCCGCCGCCTCGCGGCGCACCTGGACGATCACCGACTGCACGGACGAGAACTGCGAGGCGCGACGATGAAGCACGAGTCGATCACCGATGAGACCGTGGTCTGGGTCCGCCGCCAGTGGAACAACACGCTCAGCGCCGGGTACCGCCTGGCGGATGTCTCAGAACCTCACTGGTCCGAGTTCTCCGGAGGCACCCAGACGCGTGCGAACCGGTTCTATGTCCACGCCTATGTCATGTGCGATGCGGCCGTGGAGGGTGAGGTCGCGCATTCGTGCCGACACGGCAGGGGCCCGCACCGGATCAAGGTCTGCATCGTCGCCGTCGACAACGACGGCACCCGCTCTGCGGTGATGCGGCACATGCGCGCGCTGGCCGATGCCGATGCGGGGGTGACCCGATGAGCGCGGACGCACAGCGTCTGGAGCGCACCGGCCGGATCATCGCGATGAGCACGTGGGCGATCGCGGCCGTGGTGATGATCTATGGCGCGATGACGGTGACGCCGTGGCTGGTCGCGGAAGGCATCCCCGAGTGGTGCGCGTGGATGCTTCCTCCCGCCGTGGACGCCGCGCTCGTACTCGCCCTCGTCGGCGATCGCACCCTCGCGCAGTACGGCCGCACCACCGGCTGGGGCACCACCCTGCGGGCCGTCACCGGCCTCGTGACGCTCGGCCTCAACGTGGCCCCGAGCGCCCTGCACAAGGACGCCGTCGGCGTCGCGCTGCACGCGGTCGGGCCGGTGCTGCTGTGGGTGGCGACCGAGGCCGCCGGGTCGTACCAGAGGGAGTTCACCAGCCTGGCGCGGGAGCTGGCGGACCAGGCTGGCGCACCTGGCGCCGACCTGGTGGCCGGACCTGGTGAGGACCTGGCGGCACCTGGTGGACACCAGGTGGTGACCAACCTGGTGGAGCTGATGCACCAGCCTGGCGCAGACCTGGTGACCGCCCCGGACGCGGTACCTGGCGAAGCTGGTCACCAGCCTGGTGACCAGGACGAACCAGCCCACCAGATCGAGCCCACCAGCCCGGCGCACCAGGCGGATGCCGACCTGGTGACCGTGCCGCGCCAGGCTGGCGCCACCAGCCCGCGCCAGGTTCACCAGGCACCTGGTGACGACCTGGTGGACCGGGCGCGCCAGGTGCTGGCGACCGCCCGCGCCGAGGGCCGCCAGGTCGGCCGCACCCGCCTGGCGCGGGAGCTGGGGATCACCGAGAACCAGGCGCGCCAGGTGCTCACCGAGGCCCGGCGCCCGCGCCTGGCGACTGTCCAGACCGAGCCTGCCGAGGAGGTGGCACATGCCTAAGCCCATGCCGAAGGACAACGAGATGGGCGAGTTGGTGCCGTTCCCCGGTGCCGCGCCGGAGTCGGTGACCCCGGCTCCGGCGGCCGAGGTCGAGCCCGCCGGAACCGTGCTGGACGGCGAACTCCTCACCGACGAGGAGAACGCCGAGCTGAACCGCCGAACCATCCGGCACATCCCCGCCCAGGTCGTGCGCGTGGTGCGCCAGCACGAGCCGACCGTGAAGACCACGCGCATCGTGCTGGCGGTCGGGCTGACCGTCGCCCAGGGCTTCCAGTCCTGGGCGACGCGGGCATGGGACGCGGGCACGTTCGGCGTCTACCGGCGCCAGATCCGCGCCGCCGAGGCCGCCGGGGACCGCGAGGCGCTGGCCGAGTGGATCGACCGGCGCAACCTCGCCGCCGAGCGGCGGCACAAGCGCCTGCTCGACGCACCGAAGCTCGCGGCCGGCATCGCCCGCGTGCTGCTCGGCTCGCTGGTCGTGATCACGCTGCTGATGCTGGTGACCGCCGTGGTCGTCGAGCTGACCGACCTGGGTTCGTTCGGCGCGTTCTTCGACGGCGTGCTCGACGTGCTGCGGTTCGCGATCACCACCGTGACCGTCGTGTGGACCCCGTTCCTCGCGGCAACGCCGCTGCTGATCGGGTTCGCCGCGTGGCGCGAGGGCCGCAAGACCGGCACCGTGCCGGACTGGGCGCTCTCCCCCACCAAGCGCGAGGAGGCGAGCGTGATCGTCACCCCCGGCGGCATCGCGCAAGCGTTGGCGCACCTCGGGATCCCGGCCCTGAACAGGGCCCTGAAGGACGAGTGGACGGTCGAGTTCGCAACCCCGCCGGTCCGGGTGAACAACCGCGGCTACACGGCGGTGTTCAGCCTGCCTCTGGGCATCACTCCGGCGATGATCGCCGACAAACGCGCCGTGCTCGCCCGCAACCTGCACCGCGACACCATCGAGGTGTGGCCGACCGGCGCCGAGCGCGCCGGGTACGTCGATCTGTGGGTGGCGGACGCCGGATCGGGCAGCAAGCCCGCCCCGGCCTACCCGCTGCTCACCGCGGGCACGGTGGACGTGTTCGCCAGCGTTCCGTTCGGCGTCTCCCAGCGCGGAGACCTGATCGCCCCGCCCCTGGTGGAGGCGAACCTGGTCTTCGGCGGCCTGCCCGGTCAGGGCAAGTCCAACGCCGTGCGCGTGGTCATGCTCGGCGCGGCGCTCGACCCGCTCGCCGAGCTGTGGGTGTTCGTCTTCGCGGGCAACGGCGACTTCGACGCCTACGCGCCCCGCCTCGCCCGCTACGAGCGCGGCACCCGCCCCGAGGTCGCCGAAGCGGCGCTCGACGCGCTGCACGAGCTGTACGCCGAGGTCGGCCGCCGCGAGGAGAAGCTCGCGGAGCTGGGCGTGAAGAAGGTGACGCGCGCGCTCGCGGAGAAGCACACGGACCTGCGGCCGATCGTCGCGGGCTTCTCGGAGTGCCACGAGTTGTTCGGCAACGCGGACTTCGGCAAAGAGGCGGGCGAGGTCGCGGTGAACATCGTGAAGCGCGGCAGGAAGACCGGCGTCATCTTGGCGTTCGACACGCAGTCCTCCCGCGCGGCGGCGATCCCGCCCGCGCTCGTCGAGAACGTCGCGATGAACTTCTGCTTCTACGTGAAGACGTGGAGGAACAACGACGGCTTCCTCGGCGACGGCTCCTTCCAGGCCGGGATCCGCGCGACCGAGCTGCGCTTCAACGTGGACCGGGGCACGTCCGTCGCGACCGGCACCACGGACGAAACGTTCGAACTGCTGCGCTGGTTCTACATCGAGGCCGACGACTCCGGCTTCGACGCAGCGGCCGACGTCATCGCCCGCGCCATGAAGACCGTCCACCCCAGCGTCGCCACCGGCGGCCAGCCCCGGCAGATCGCACCGACCGCGCGGAACCTGCTGGAGGACCTGGACGCCGTGCTCGGCACGGACCCCGTGCCCGTCGCCGACGTGCCTGCCCTGCTGGCACGGCTCGCGCCGGACTGGGCGCCGTACCGCACGCTGAACGGCAAGGCGCTCGTCGCGCAGCTCGCGGCGCTCGGGGTGAAGGTGCCCAGCACGGGCAACCGGTGGCCGGTGCGCCCCGAGGACGTGCGGGCCGCGCTCGCCCGCGCGGCCACCGCCGACCTGGACGAGTGAGTCGAGTTAGGTCCTGACGCCCGTCGGATGGCTCCCCTCAGGGACCCTCCGGCGGGTGTTTTCGTGGGTTCCAGAGACCTAACTTCCATCACTTCCCGCAGGTCACAGGCCAGTTAGCGGCGCGGTTAGGAAGCTAACTCGATCTGGCCGACGTCACCCGATCGAGGGGTGCTCTGCCAAGTGACCTGGATTCGTGAGCGGCCGGCCTTAGAACTCCTAACTCAATGAGAGGTTGCGGAGTCGGCGCCAGCAGATGATCCCGCAGGCCAGGCTGAGGAACGCTTCGTGGATGTCGTCTCGG